>JAQVPY010000038.1 GCA_028701815.1 Bacteroidales bacterium
AGGCAGTCCGAGTTTGTTAATTATCTCATCGACATCATAATAGCAGTTATGCGTATTTATGATCACCGATTTTGCGACTGGGACTCCGAAGGAGGAGACCATTGATTTGCAAAAATATTTATTGAAAGTTGCGGCTGCCGTAAACATGTTGTTCCCTGTGTAGGGTATGTGCAGCAAGTCGAAATAGCCCTGCAATTTTCCATCTTCTCCAGGGGTGCCATGGATCATATTAAAGACCACGTCGAATTTTATCGTTTTTGCTTTAAGTGGCAGAGAGAAGTCGGCTCTGTCAATTTCAGTGCAGGTGTTATCGGCATTAATATAGTACCATTTAGTTTTATCAATAATAATAGTATAGACTTCATAGAGATTTTTATCTATATATTCAGCGACTTGTGAGCCGCTTTTAACTGAAATTTCATGTTCGTTGGAATAGCCGCCTACAATAAGAGCTAGATTTTTTCTCATTTGTTATACCCTCCCGGATAGATTATTAATTTTTGTCCAATGTTTAATTTTGTGGATTTCAAGGTATTCCACGCCATTATGTTTTTTACAGTAGTATTATATTTAGATGCAATTGCGCTCAAATTTTCTCCACTTTTAACGATATGGACTTTAGCTTCGCTTGCTTTTTTGATGTCATTAAGGATTTTATCGCGGTCGATTCCGGATTTTGTCTTATAGGAGAAGACTTTATTAGGATCGGAGACGAAAGTGAGAATGTCTTTTGTCGGGAGTTTAAGGGTATATGTTTTTTCTTTTGTTGCCGGGATGATATCGAGTTTGAATGCGGGGTTTAGGAATTCTATGGTTTCGATAGGGGTTCCTATAACTTCGTTTATTTGCTCAAAGGATAGAACGTCATTTATAATAATGGTATCTGTTTCGTGAGCGAGTAGCAGTGGTGTTTTGGGGTAGATATTATGTTCCGGGGCGAAATTCATCACATACGCCACAGCTGAGAATGCGGGTACATATCCTCTTGTTTCTCTTGGGAGGTATGGCCAAATAAGCCAATAGTTTCTTTTTCCCCCTGAGCGGCGGATGGCTTTATTTACGTTTCCTGTTCCTGAGTTATAAGCGGCCAGCGCGAGTAGCCAGTCGCCATAAATGGAGTATAGATCTTTCAGGTACAGGCATGCAGCTTCAGTAGCCTTATATGGATCGAATCTGTCGTCGATGTATGAAGTTTGAGTCAGACCATATATTTTTCCTGTAGAGTACATAAATTGCCAAAGGCCTTTAGCGCCTGCGCGTGAGCCGGCTTTCGGGTTAAGGGCGGATTCGACTATAGGCAGGTATTTAAGCTCGAGCGGCATGTCGTATTTATCGAGATATTCTTCGAAGATAGGGAAGTAGAGTTCGGCAAGTCCGAGCATTCTTTCGGTTGTCTGACGTCTATTGACGGTATAAACGTCTATATATCGTTTCACCTCTTTATTGTAGAGCAGGTCGATGGGCGTTTGCATATTCAGGCAGCTTATTCTGTCTGCATATACAGAGTCGCTCCACATCGGGATATAGTCGGGCGCAAAGTTGTAGATGTTGAGTTTGTCTACTTCGTCGGTAAATTCTATCCTTGAATGTATGAGAGTATTGCATAGTTCGTCCATTTGGAGGCACAATCTGTAAGAGTCGTCGAGAGTATCAATGGCGGGTATGGAATCCGGGGGCAGGTGATTCTCGTCGAGAATCTTCTGAAAGACAGAGTCGTTCTCAGGGAAATTATGGACTATGCTGTTAGGGATTAACACGAATGTTGAATCGGGAACAGCGAGAGAGATAAGCGGCTGAATAATTATTAATATGCCTATTATTTTGGCTTTCATTGTTTTCATAATTGTACTAACGTGCAAATATATTAAGATATTTTTTAAATTTTTCTTAAAGAAACAAAAAAACGGTTAACAGCCCATTGTTAATATTTATCGTGATTGTTCTTCATTGTTTCCGATGTGCGGCAGGGCTCCTGTTTGCGTTAATGTGCGGATTATCAGTATATATGATGTTTTACAGACGATGAATAAAAATAATCAAAAAAATCATATACCTTTGCAATATGTATTTAAATGAAAAAAAATGAAACGTAATATTTTGATAGCGGTTATTATAATTGCAACTATGGTGATGACTTCATGCAAAGAAAGCGCCTTGAAATCTTCAAAGCCCGGTTCGACGGGGGTTACTTACGAGTTACTTGTTGTATCACCGGATTGGGTATGGGATGGTTCGGTAGGTGAGACTGTCCGCGAATTTTTTCAGCAGACCGATACTACTTTGTTGATGGTTGAGCCGTTATACAAGTTGCCGCATATTACACAAAAGCAATTTGATGATAATCAGATGTTTCAATGTTTCAAGAGTTTGCTTTTCATAGAGATAGATCCAGGCAGGGAGGCAAAGGTTGAGACGCGGGACACTGTATGGGCGAGTCCGCAAAGGATTTTTAGGATTATAGCACCGACTGAAGATGCTTTTAAGGAAGTATTTGACGAGTACAAGGAGTATTTGTTAACTCAATATAATGACTTAGAGCGTATAAAGCTCAACAGATACTATTCTACAGGGTTAAACAACAGTATTATCAAGCAGGTTGGGGAGAAGTTCGGTTATACATTTAATATTACCACAGGTTTTTACATTGCGAAAAACAAGCAGGATTTTATGTGGTTAAGAAGTGAGACTTCAAAGACGAGCACCAATTTTTTGATTTATGCGGAGGATTATACGAGTGAGGAGCAGTTGAAGCCCGGTTATATTGCACTGAAGCGAGATTTGATTACCAAGGAGAATGTGCCGGCGAGTCTTGACAATTCGTATGCTAAGATTTCTACTGAGTTTCCGTATTCCACGAAGTCGGTTAATGTCAACGGTCTGTTTGCCGTTGAGATGCGTGGTGCCTGGGATTGTGAAAATGATGTAATGGGAGGGACTTTTATCAATTACAGCTTTGTAGATGAGGTCAACAACAAGATTCTTACTATAGACGGTTTCATATATGCGCCCAACAAAGAGAAGAGGGTGTTTATGATGCAGTTAGAGGCTATGATATGGTCGATCCGCAGATATATTGCATAAAAAAAGCGCTGCCAACCCGTGACAGCGCCCAAAATCAATTATTACAACACACACACTTATTTTATTGTCTAATCTTCTATATAAATTAAACCTTTCTTTTCCGCATCTTTAAGAACTGCGGATATTCCTTTTTTATCAATAGTCCTCATTGCAGAGGTTGATACTTTCAATATTACCCAGCAATCTTCTTCCGGAACATAAAACTTTTTAGTTTGAAGGTTCGGGTAGAATCTTCTTTTAGTTTTAATGTTCGAGTGGGAAACACTGTTTCCGGTAATCATGCTTTTCCCCGTTAATTGACAAACACGTGACATTTCTCTATATATTTTATTTATTATTTTACAATTTCAAAATCCGTTGCAAAAGTCGCAAAAATTTTCTAAATAGAAGTGCTTTTTACGAAAAATTTTTAAAAAAAGTTGCAATTAGTTTATAAGTATCATGTGTACAATGTGTTACGCGTGGAGATTTATTGTTAATTGATTTAGTTTAGTTAAGGTTCAGCAAGTCTATTGGGACATCGAGGAAAATTAATTCGTTTTTTATATCAAAATCGGTTATCAAATCTTCGTGAAGTGGGATAAGTACTTCATGATTATCGATTTCAGTGACGAGGAGTTGTTGGTGTTTATTATTAATGATATCGGTAACTTTACCTTTTTTATTAAGAGAGGGCATAGATACTGTCCATCCGGTAAGGTCGAGTTGAGAAGGCAGGATATTTGTTTCCTTGGGGATTAATATTTTAGGTATGAAAACATTTTTATTAAGGTAATAATCTATATTATCGTTATCCGGTCGGTTCTCGAATATAACTTTCATTTCTGAGGGTGGTTTTTCCGTATAAGAAGAAGGGAAGACAGGCAGCAAGTCACCTTTATTAATATCGAGAAGCAGGATATCATTAGCTATAGAGAAGAAATCGAAGTCCACGCAGAGGGCGAGGATAAATTCGTCGTTTTTTCCGAATTTGCGTTTAATGGTTCCGATTTTCAGGCAGTCGTTTTTATTTATCATTATTTTTCAATTCAATTAGCTGCAAATATAGAATAATTTCAAATAAAAAGCTATCTTTGCCGAAGAAAAAAACTGGTATAGGCATGTCGATAACGATAAAAAACGTAACGAAGAAGTATGGAGAGCAAGTAGTTCTTGATAATGTGGACATAAGCGTAGACAAAGGGGAGGTAGTAGGTTTTTTAGGTCCCAACGGAGCCGGGAAGTCGACATTAATGAAGATAATTTGTTGTTATTTGGAGCCGACATCAGGAACGGTAGATGTTTGTGGGTATGACATATTAAAGGATCCGTTGGAGGTTAAGCGTAGGATAGGGTATTTGCAGGAGAGCAATCCGTTATATGTTGACATGTATATATCGGAGTATCTTGAATTTATAGCGCGGATACACGACATATCCGACATAAGGCAAAGGGTTGGCGAGGTAATGGAGCTTACGGGTCTTATGCCTGAGCGGCGCAAGATAATCAGGCAGCTTTCTAAGGGGTACAAACAGAGGGTAGGATTAGCGCAAGCGTTGATACATAATCCCGAGGTGTTGATACTTGACGAGCCGACGACCGGGTTAGATCCGAGTCAGCTTACAGAGATACGGCAGTTGATAAAGGAATTAGGCAAGGATAAGACGGTAGTTTTATCGACGCATATTATGCAGGAGGTTGAGGCTATATGTGACAGGGTGATAATAATTGATAAGGGAAAGATAATAGCCAATGACAGCACTGAAAATATTATGATGTATCAGTCGAAGTCGTTGATAGAGGTAGAGATAAAGAAGCCGTGTCCGGTGAAACCTTTTACCACATTTTCACAAGGCGGGGGAGTCAGGGTTATTTCAGACGGTGGAGAATCGGTACGGGTTGAGATCTCGTACAATACGGGGGAAGAGATTCGAGATAAGATTTTTGAATATGCGATAGCGAATCATTATATTGTTCTTTCGATGAGCAAAAACGAACGTAAGTTAGAAGATATTTTCATCGGATTAGTTAACAAAAAGGATTAAAATGTCTATCTATCAAAAAAATCCTTTAAAAAAACGGTTAAAAACTTTTCAATCATAAAAAAAGTTGTATCTTTGCAGCCTAATTTTTAAGGAGATTTTTTTATGGCAAAGAAAAACAAAGATGCACGAATTCAAGTAATTCTCGAGTGCACAGAACAGAAAAATTCCGGTGTACCTGGAATTTCGCGGTATATTACCACGAAAAACAAGAAGAATACTCCTGAGCGTTTAGAGCTTAAGAAGTATAATCCTTATTTGAAGAAAGTTACAGTACACAAAGAAATTAAATAACATTTTACATTATGGCAAAGAAAGTTGTTGCTACATTAAGGACGTCCTCCGGTAAGGACTTCGCAAAAGTCATTAAGATGGTAAGGTCGCAGAAGACTGGGGCTTACACATTTGAAGAAAAGATTATTACGCAAGATAAGGTAACTGATTATTTTGCTAATAAGAAAGAAAAATAATTATTAAAAATTTAGAATTATGCCAACGAGAATCAGATTACAAAGAAAAGGTAAAAAAGGCATGCCTTTTTATCACGTAGTAATCGCGGATGGTCGTGCACCACGAGATGGAAAATACATTGAGAGAATTGGCACGTATAATCCCCTTACTACTCCGGCAGAGATAAATATTGACGCCGACAGAGCCATTTATTGGTTACAAACAGGAGCATCACCAACTGACACGGTGAGAAGCATTCTTTCCAGTAGAGGGATACTCCTTAAAAATCATTTATTAATAGGTGTCAAGAAGGGTGCTATAACAGAGGCACAAGCTGAGGCCAAATTCAACCTTTGGTGGGAAGAAAAGCAGGCTAAGCTGAACGATGTTAAGAAGACAGAAGAGAGTAAGATTCGTGAGGATCGCAAAAATAAGCTTTCTGCGGAAAAGAAGATCAATGAAGCCAGGGCGGAAGTTATAGCTAAGAAATTAGCTGAAGAGGTCGCGGCCAAGAAGGCTGCTGAAGAAGCTGCCGCACAGGCTGCTGCTGCAGAATTAGCGGAAGCTGAAGCTCTTGCAGGACAGGCTGAGGCTCCGGTTGTTGAAGAAGCAGCAGAACCCGCGTCAGAAGTTTCACCGGAACAAGTTGATAATTAATTTACTCATTCAGAAAATATAAGATTATGGACGCATTAAGTTATAAAACAGTGTCGGTTACAAAAGAGACGGCACAAAAAGAATGGGTGATCATAGATGCTGAAAACGAAATATTAGGACGTTTAGCAGCAAAAATCGCTTTTATATTAAGAGGAAAACATAAACCGTGTTATACTCCGCATGTTGATTGTGGTGACAATGTTATAGTAATTAACGTTGAAAAGATTAAGTTAACAGGAAAGAAGTACGATCAGAAAGAGTATGTTCGTCACTCAGGCTATCCCGGATCACAAAGATTCAGAACAGTAAAAGAAGTGATGAAGATGGATCCTGCTTTTGTATTAAAGAAGGCTATAAAGGGTATGCTCCCGAAGAACAAACTCGGTGCTACATTATTGACAAACGTCAGATTATATGTAGGTCCTGAGCATGACAACATGGCCCAACAACCGAAACAAATAGATCTTAACCAAATTAAATAGACATGGAAGTTGTAAACACTATAGGAAGAAGAAAAGCCGCTATTGCCCGTATTTATATGAAAGAGGGTAATGGTGCTATAACGATAAATCACAGAGCAGTGGAAGATTATTTTCCATTGTCAACTCTTCGTTATATTGTGAATCAGCCTTTTGAAGTCACAGAGACTGAAGGAAGATTCGATGTAAATGTTAATCTTACAGGTGGCGGTTTCAAAGGTCAGGCTGAAGCATTACGTCTTGCTATTGCAAGAGCATTATGTGAAGTTGACAAAGAGACATACAGACCATTACTTAAGGCAAAAGGTTTTATGCATCGTGACCCGAGGGTTGTTGAACGTAAGAAACCGGGACAACCGAAAGCACGTAAGAGATTCCAATTCAGCAAACGTTAGTCGGTTATACGATAGTTTAGTATCTAAATTTTCAAGACCATTTAATGCTACTTGGAAATTGAGTTTTAATTAAAAGAAAGTAAACTAAAAATTAAAAAAAATGCCAAGAACAAATTTTGACGACCTTTTGAAAGCCGGTGTACATTTCGGTCACCTCAAAAGAAAATGGAATCCTCAGATGGCTCCATATATTTTCATGGAGAAAAACGGGATTCATATCATAGACTTGTATAAAACACAAGCTAAAATTGATGAAGCAGCTAATGCTATGAAGCAGATAGCTCGTTCCGGAAAGAAAATTCTTTTTGTTGCTACAAAGAAACAAGCAAAGGATATTGTTGCTAATGTAGTGAAGGAAGTGAACATGCCATACGTTACAGAGCGTTGGCCCGGAGGTATGCTAACCAATTTTACCACAATACGCAAAGCGGTACGCAAGATGTCGACTATCGATAAAATGATGGCCACAAATAATTATAAGAACCTCTCCAAGAGAGAAAGATTACAGATTGATCGTGAGAGAGCCAAACTTGAAAAGAACCTCGGCAGTATTTCCGATCTTAATCGTCTGCCTTCTGCTCTTTTTATAGTTGACGTTTGCAAAGAACATATTGCTGTTGCAGAAGCTAAAAAGTTGAATATTCCTACGTTTGCTATTGTTGACACAAATGCAAACCCTAATGATGTTGATTTTCCTATCCCCGGTAACGACGATGCAGCAAAATCAATCGAGGTTATTTTAAGAGCTATGGTTGAAGCTATCAATGAAGGTCTTGAAGAACGCAAACTCGATAAAGATAAACGCGACGAAGAGGAAGTAGAAGAAGTTTTAGATGAAGAAAACGAAACCGTTAATGAGGTTCCGACAGATTCTGAAGAACAACCGGATAGAAAAAGAAGACGTATTAAAAAATAGTATTAACGCTAAATTATTAAAAAAATGGGAAATATCACAGCTGCAGAAGTAAACAACCTTCGTAAAATCACCGGAGCAGGCATGATGGATTGCAAGAAAGCTTTGGTTGAATCTGAAGGCGATGTTGAAAAAGCAATAGAAATCTTACGTAAAAAAGGTCAGAAAGTGGCCTCGAACAGGGCGGATAGGGATGCAAAAGAAGGAAAAATTATAGCTAAGGTGTCTACAGACGGTAAATTTGCCGGTATGATTATGTTTAACTGTGAAACCGACTTCGTTGCAAACAGTGAAGACTTTTTGAAATTAGCTAATGAAATCATTGATTTGGCTGTCAATAAACGTGCTAAATCATTAGAAGATCTTCTTGTTATGACAATGGCTAACGGTAGAACAGTTGAACAAGCTGTAACAGATCTCACCGGAAAAACAGGCGAAAAGATGACTCTCGCTCATTATACTTGTCTCGAAGGTACCAGCACATTCGCTTATAATCACATCGGCAACAGAATTGCAACCATTCTTTCTATGAATAAGGATGGCGAAAAAGTTGCCACCGTTGGTCATGAGCTTGCGATGCAAGTAGCTGCAATGGCTCCTCTCGCAGTTGATGAGGCAGGTATTCCTCAGTCTGTTGTAGATAAAGAACTTGAAATAGCAAAAGATCTTATCCGTCAGGAAGGAAAGCCTGAAAATATGGTTGAAAAAATCGCCATGGGTAAACTTAGCAAGTTCTTCAAAGAAAATACTCTTATCAATCAGATATTTGTCAGAGATGGCAAACAAACTGTTGCAGAGTACTTAAAATCTTCAGATCCCGAATTAAGGGTTATTGATTTTAAGAGATTGATTCTCGGAGAATAATAGTTATTCTTTATATTTAGAATATCCCGTATAAATTTTATGCGGGATATTTTTTTGTTATCTCATATCTATGATTGTAGCTCCGGGGAATTGTTCAGGTGAGAAGGAAAATTTGTCTTTTGCATTTATGCCTGTGGAATATTTCATTACGGTATACTCATACTCATTAGCGTTATCATCTGAAAGCCAAAAAGAAGAGATGGTGTTTTTTTCTGTGTTTAAAACGATTTGGGCTTTAGAAAAGGTCCCTTCTTTTTTAGGCAGGAGGTTGATAGTGGCCAAGTGGTTGAATTCAGCGAGCAGGGTAGCATCAAAATACTCTGTATGATTCAGAATCATCAGGATGGGATTTTCGCTTTCTTCGTCGGTGAAGAGAGTTATTTCATTGATCTCCTTGTTGTAGTTTACTGTTTCTTTCCCATTGTCGATAATTATCATGTTGTTTAGTTCAAGGCGATAACTGTTGTTGTCAACGAGTAGAGAGCAGTTAAAGCTATCTTCAGTTTTCGATATCGAGTTTGTAATTATGCAAGACAGTTGCATTTCAACCGGTTGTTGCTTATTGAAGGCTTCTATATACGAGTATATGATTTTATCCGCTTTAGTATCCTGAGTATTTTGAGCTGACAGGGTTATGAAAGAAGCAGCGAAGGCTATAGCTATAAGAAGATTATGTTTCATATTATTGTCGTTTTACATATTAAGTATTTTGTCGAGTTCAGTTTCGTCGAACACGTAAACTTCGCGGGGTTTACTTCCGTCGGCCGGTCCCACGATACCGGCGGCTTCGAGTTGGTCCATAATTCTTCCCGCGCGATTATATCCGAGGTTAAGTTTTCTTTGCAAAAGAGAAGTTGACCCGTGTTGGTTACCTACTATCAAGTGGGCAGCCTGATTAAAGAGTTCGTCTCTATCGGCGACATTATTAATAGTGGTGGAGCCGTTGTCTTGGTTGTCGCCTGAGTATTCTGGAAGTTCATATGCTGATTCATAGCCTTGTTGATCGCCTATAAAGTTAGTGATAGCCATCACCTCGTCGGTATCGACGAAGGCGCACTGCATACGTATCAGATCGCTTCCTGTCGACAGCAGCATATCACCGCGTCCCACGAGTTGGTCTGCGCCGCCGGTGTCAAGAATTGTTCTTGAGTCGACTTTTTGAACAACGCGGAAGGCCAAACGTGCCGGGAAGTTGGCTTTTATAGTACCTGTAATGATATTCACGCTGGGACGTTGGGTTGCAATGATAAGGTGGATACCTGTTGCGCGGGCGAGTTGTGCCAATCGTGTCAAAGGAGTTTCGATTTCTTTCCCTGCCGTCATAATAAGGTCGGCGAACTCATCTATTACCACTACTATATATGGCAGGAATCGATGACCGTTTTCAGGATTCAGTTTACGTGCCACAAAGCGAGAGTTATACTCTTTAATATTTCTGACTCCTGATAACTTTATGAGAGAGTATCTCGATTCCATTTCGATAAGGAGTGAATTAAGAGTATTGACCACATATTTAGTCTCTGTGATGATAGGCTCATCAATATCAGGCAGTTTGGCGAGATAATGTTTTTCTATCTTATTATAGAGTGACAGTTCCACTTTTTTAGGATCCACCATCACGAATTTTAGTTGTGCAGGATGTTTTTTATAGAGTAAGGAAGTAATAATTGCGTTTAATCCGACTGATTTGCCTTGGCCTGTAGCACCTGCGACGAGGAGGTGAGGCATCTTAGTAAGGTCGGCCACGAAGCTTTCGTTAGAGATGGTTTTTCCGAGGGCGATAGGCAGCTCGTATGAGCATTCTACGAATCTTTTAGAAGAGAGGACAGATTTCATTGAGACTATCTGTGGGTTGCTGTTAGGTACTTCGATACCTATTGTGCCTTTACCGGGGATAGGTGCTATTATACGGATTCCGAACGCGGCGAGACTAAGAGCTATATCATCTTCGAGGCTTTTGATCTTGGCTATTCTGACGCCGGGAGCAGGGATTATCTCATATAGAGTTATGGTGGGGCCCACAGTCGCTTTAATAGATTGGATTTCAATTCCATAAGTGCGAAGGGTGTTTTTTATCTTTTCTCTGTTACGGTTAATTTCTTCGTCGGTAATAGGAACAGATCCCGATTCATAGTCGTTAAGCAGGTCGAGGGTAGGCATCTTGTAATGGCGCAGATCCAACGTGGGGTCGTATTCGGTGTCAATGGTATAATGGTCTTTTATCTCGTCGTCGGCGAGAGCGACTTCTTCGGGGCGTTCTACAATAATTTCATCATTGTCTTTAATGTCATTGTCATTTATCGCAAACGGGTCTTCTATTTCCGATTCGGGAGTAGCTTCGGTGTCAACAGTTTCTGTTTCCTCGGGAAAAATTTCGGGATCTTCATCTTCGTCGTCTTGATTTATCTCCGTGTTTTGTCCATCTAAGTCAGTGCATGCGGGGTCGGGTGATTCAGGGGTTTCGGTGTTAGCGTCGGAGTCGGCGTTTTGGTTATCTTTGTCGTCGGAGTCATTTTGTTCGCGTTTTTTAAACAGGGAGAGGATATTAAAATGATATCTCAGGCCTACAAATACTATCATTATGATCACCAGCAGGGCAATGGTTCCGATAGTTCCTGTTATTGGCAGAATAATATCTCGTAAGAATGCTCCGACGTACCCTCTGAGGATATCGAGTGGTGGATTTTTAAAGATGATAGCCATCATAAGGGACAACCATAATACAATAAAGAGGTCGGCGGCGAGGAGGTAATGTTTTCTGATGATCTTTTTGTCGAAGGTAAGGAAAAAGCCGTAATTAAACAGTATTGTAACTAAGATAAAAGCTCCGATTCCGAACCATTTCACCATCAACAGGTGTGCCAGCAGGTCGCCGAAGTTTCCCATAAAATTATTTCCGCTGCCGGAGACGAGGTATTTATACCAAGGGAGGGTTTCAATAGCAGTTGAATGTGCCCCGGTAAAATAATTTATGAGGAAAGAGATCATTGACAGGGCGGCATATACAGCAATTGTTATAAAAGTAATGCCGAATGTGAGTTTCAGTGTGCGATGGCTTTTATGATTTCTCTCTCTCTTAACAGAGGTCTTTTTTACCTTTTTAGGAGGTTCGATATTTTGTTGGTTTATGCGATAATTGTTAGGCATATATAATATTATTTATTGTTCGATAATTTTCGTTGCTGCATTTATTCCGTCAATAGCTGAGGAGACGATACCTCCGGCGTAGCCTGCACCTTCACCGCAAGGGAAAAGTCTTTTTATCTTAACGTGTTCAAGGGTTTGGTTATTGCGAGGTATACGAATTGTAGAAGAAGTTCTTGATTCGACTCCGATAAGCGTTGCTTCGTCGGTGAGGAAGCCTTTCATTTTGTTGTTGAATGCGATAAACGCTTTTTGCATTCTTTTGACAATAAAATCGGGGAGCAGTTTGTGTATTGGAGCGCTAAACACGCCGGGCAGGTATGAGGTCTCGTATATTTGGCGGGACAATTTACTGTTTACGAAATCGGTCATTATCTGAGCGGGTGCAGCGAGGTTATGGTTTTGAGCGTTATAAAATAGTTTTTCTATTTCTTCTTGGAAAGCCATATTTTGGAATACTCCATATTTAGAGTATTGAGGAATATCTGAGGCTGTTACGGGAACTACGATTCCCGCGTTGGAGAACGGCATGTTCCGTTTAGAATTAGACATGCCGTTAACGACGAGGCTTCCGTTTTCCGTCATAGAGGGGACAATCATACCTCCCGGACACATGCAGAAGGAGAACACGCCTTTGCCGTCGATTTGAGTGACCACATTATACGATGCCGTAGGAATGCCCGGGATATCAGCATTGCTATGGTATTGAATTTTATTTATTAACTCTCTCGGGTGCTCGAGTCGTACACCTATGGCGAAATCTTTAACTTCGAGGATAATGTTGTGCCTGTTAAGCATTTGGAAGATATCTTTTGCGGAATGTCCTGTTGCGAGGATTACGGCAATACCTTCATATTTAGTGCCATTGATATCGCTAACGCCGATAATTTTATCGTCATCGAGTAAGACATCGTTTACGCATGTGTCGAAATAATAATTTCCCCCGTGTGTTATGATAGTATTACGGATGTTTTTTATAATTTGCGGCAACTTATCCGAGCCTATATGTGCGTGTGTATCTATTAAGATATTTTCGTCTGCGCCGTGTGCCACAAAAGTTTGCAGCACGTCGTCAATATTTCCGCGTTTTGTAGAGCGGGTAAAGAGTTTGCCGTCGGAGAAAGTGCCGGCACCGCCTTCGCCATAGCAATAGTTGGAATTATTATTGATGTTTCCTGTTTTATAGAGATTTGCGATATCTATTTTTCTCTTGCCCACATCTTTTCCTCTGTCCAGTATTATTGGTTTTAGTCCTGCTGAGAGGAGTTTAAGGGCTGCGAACAATCCGGCGGGTCCTGCGCCTACAATAATAACGGGAGGGGCATTCCGAACATCTTTATATGTATCGAAGATATTTGTTGGGGTATAATAGGATGATCCGGTATAAAGAGATATTTTGGTATGGAACACTACTTTTTTACCTCTTGCGTCAAATGAGCGGCGCAATATATGCATATTATTAATGGTCTCGCGGCGTATACCGGCAGCTGCGGCGGCGCAAGTTTTATAATAGTCCATATCGGCTACAGAAGTAACCGGGATATCGATGTCGACTTCTTTAATCATGGAAATACCAGCTTACGCCGAATCTAAGTTGTCTGTCATTTAAAGGGTAGTGAGGAACTGCGATATAGTTATATCCCAACAAGCCACTTGTGACATTAATAAATTCGACAAATATTTTTGCTCTTTTAACTTGAAATCTGAAATACGCGTCTATATATGGAAAATTTCCCGTCTTTACGTCGTCTTGTAGATAGAAAGAACGTATGGAAGGCATATATGCTTCAGCGTAGAATGGGGTATTATAGCAAACATCTATGCCTATTTGAGTCATAAGTGCTTTTTTGAAAAGAGGTTGTTTATAAATAAACGACAATTTCCCCATAAAGTCGGGGACGCGAATAATATCTTTATTGCTGACTGTTTGGTAAGTTAGGAAGGCGCTTATTTCGAAGCGTTTGATATTGATGTGCGGGTTGATATATGCTGAAAAATAATGTATTGCCTTTTCATTGTATTGTTGGGGGGTAACATTTTGGTCGAGGTAGGAATAGTTGTTTATGATATTATATTCTGCGCCGGCATCGACAAAAGTATATTCTGCAGAGAGGAAAACAATATTATAGAAAGATTTTGGAAGGGTTTTATTCCATGTTGCCGTTGTGGTGTTGATATGTTGATACATCCATGGGGCGTCCACGGCAGAAGAGCGGAAGGCTGCTTTTAGAAACAGTAATTTTTTTAAGGTGTAGGATACGGTAGCCTTTATTTGATAATCTCCTATATTATAGTTTCCTACAGAGAAATATGCTTCGGGTTGAATTGTAAAACCGGCGAGTGTGACCGATGCTTTTCCGTAGGGTATGATACTGAAGATGTTATAGTTGATATTGCTTCTTTGTGTTGAAATGACATATATACCGTTGGAATATATGGGAACTTTTTTTGCGAATGTGTTATAGTTAACTTTATGGTAATTGAGTTCAGTTCCGACTTCAAAGACGATTTTTTTATGATTATTAACGTCGGAATTAGTAATAGCGATCTTATTTGTGAGGCTATGAATAACAGTAGAGTCGAATATTGCGGATTCATCGCCGGTATAGCAATATGGATAGAAATCGTAGTCG
>JAQVPY010000184.1 GCA_028701815.1 Bacteroidales bacterium
TTAGCAATTTCTCTATCTTATAATAACCGTTTTCCTCTCTCTGCAGAGCAGCTCCGAGAAGTCCCAGGTTTATTCTCTCGGGGTTAAACTTATCACCTCCGCTGATATATGCGTGTCCGACATTTAATTCACCTATAAGTTCTCCTATGAGATAATTCAGGTCGTCCTTACAGTTTACATACGGCAGCATCGCAGCATATTTATCACGCATCTTAGTCCAATCTACGCCATGCATGTTTTTCACATAGAAGAAATCTCTCATCTGACGCCACGCCTCAAAATATATCTGCGCCCATTCCGCTTTATTATCAACAACCACTTTCATTTCCGACAAGTCAATCGGTTTTTCAAGATTTACTTTCCCCTTAGGAACATCTATCACATAATATTTTCCGCCGGAAGAAGCGAGCACCTTCTTGTTATTAGCCGAAAACTGAAGATTCAACCCCTTACCCAAATCAGTCTCTTTCTTATCCTTCAGACTGTACATCTTAGTGCCGCCGTCTTCATCTCGATAAGAATAGTAAAGATTATCTTCGACACAGGCCATCAAGCCATAATATCCGGCTCCGGAAGGCAGTGCTACTATTCTATCGGTGATCCCGTCAATATCAACTTTAACGACAACCGTTTTCTGATCTTTATCTTTTTTGGCATCTTTGGATTCGTCTTTTTTCTGTTTACCCGACTTTTCATCAGCTGCTTTTTCTTCTTCAATTTTTACCTCATCATTCTCATAACCGAGTGGATTAGGCGTGTCTTTTGAGAGAGTAAAAAAATAAATCTTCCCCATTTTATTATAAACATGATTCCATTCCGTGCTGCTATAAGTAGGATTAAAAGTACGGTTGGAAATGAAAAACAGATATTTACCGTTGTCGCTGAACATGGGGCTGTAAGAAGAATACCATTTATCCGTAACTTCAAAAGTTTTTTTCTCATCGAGTGAATACAGTTTAACAAGAGCCATATCATTGCTTCCCTCGCAGGAAAAAGCGACCCACTTGCTATCAGGAGCCCACGTATAATCTCTAATTTCCCAATAGGGGCTTGTCTCTATTTCAGTAACAACTTTTGTGTTGATGTCAACATACATCAAGCGCATAAGTTTATCGCTGTAGAGAATATTTTTGCTATCCGGCGACCATTCCAGATCAAAAATATATGATCCGGTATTAGAAGTAATCTGTATAGGCTCTTCCGTGCCGTCCTGATTCCGGATATATATTTCAAATTCGCCGTCTTTATCGGAGATATATGCAAGATTTTTACCGTCGGGTGACCATTTTACATTACGGTCGTGTACGCCGGAAGAATGAGTGAGGTTACGAGTGATACCTGCTTTAGCGGGTAGTGTATATATATCGCCTCTTCCGGTCATAGCCACGCGGTTGCCGTCGGGGGAAATGCTTGCCCCTCTAATATTTTTAGAAGCGTCTTTCATTTTATTTCTTCCCACGGCGAAGTCTTCGTTGATATAGATGGTAAGTTTCTCCGTTTTTTCCGTAACAGGGTCAAGAGTATAGAGGTAGCCTCCGTTTTCAAAGACTATCTTCTTATTACCCGCGGAAGGAAATTTTACGTCATAGAAATCAAAATTTGTAACCTTATGCGTTTCCTTTGTTGCGGTATTATAGCAGAAGACATTCATAGTTCTGTCGCGGTCGGAGCAGAAGAATATCTTTTCGCCGAACCACATGGGAAAGACATCTTGAGATACATTATTTGTAACATTCTCAATAACACCTGTTTCGGGGTTAAAGACCCAAATGTCGTCAGCCATTCCGCCCTTATAATATTTCCATGTTCTAAACTCGCGGAACACCCTATTAACTGCCATAAGGTTTCCATCCGGAGAGAAGGAGCACCAGCTGCCGGTAGAGAGGGGGATTTTCTCAGAAAGTCCACCGTCGATACTTACTGAATAAAGTTGCCCTTTAAAGGCGTCGAAAGACTCTTTACGGGAGCGGTACAAAACATTTTTACCGTCGGGAGTCCAAGTCATCACAACATTATTCGGTCCCATTCTGTCCGACACATCATCTCGTGACAGAGTTGCGGTATAGGTAAGGCGTTTAGGTTCGCCACCCTGAGCCGGCATCAGATATACCTCGGTATTACCGTCGTATTGTCCCGTAAAGGCAATTTGGGAGCCATCGGGAGAAAAGCGGGCGAACATTTCGAAGCCTTGGGGATCGTTAGTCAGCTTAAAAGCCTTTCCGTCTGCGATATCAGCCGAATAGAGGTTACCCGCATAAGTAAACACCACGGTATTATCGTATATTGCGGGGAAACGGAGGAGACGGGCTTCATCATTTTGGGCGAAAGCCGTCAGGAACACGAGCGTAAAAGTAAACGCAGAAAATAATTTTTTCATATTAGTCTATTGATAATAAAAAATGATTGGCAAATATACAAAAATCTTGCAGGGGCACAAAATTAGGAGGGCAAAAAAGGGCGGCGTGATAAGCATAATACAGTACGGCAATATTTTTGGGATAATAATGAAAAAATAATTATCTTTGTACTCATGAAACCATGGACGTTAACAGGGCTGAAGATATTGTGTCTGTTTCTTGTGCTGCTATCATGTACAAGAAAAACGGTGGATTTGTATCCGGGACAAAATGACTTCGAAGACATCAGCGCCTTAATGACCCCTTGCCCCGACAGCGCACTTAATCTCTTGCTGCAAATGCGCGATTCTATCGAAAGTACCGAAGAGCCTGTCGTGCGCCCGACTTACCTCAAATACCGCCTGTTGTTATCCGAGGCACTGTTTAAAAACAACTATCAACAACCCGATACTTTCACCATTAACAAAATAATAAACTTCTACGACAGTCTTGGTACAATAATGCACGACAATAAAGAATTGCAATTTCAGAGGGCCAGAAGCTATTATTATCAAGGCGTAACAAGGCAGGAACAGGACGACATAGTCGGAACCTGTCAGGCGTTTCTTAACTCGTTGGAGATAATGGAAACAAATTTCGCTGAAAAAGATAGGGACTATGATAAGATAAGGTTTATGGCGTTGATATATACACGATTAGGGGAATTGTTTTATCAAGAATATGCAGTCACTATCTCTAAAACACTTTATTTAAAGTCTTATGACTAATTCCATCAAAATCATGACTCACTTGACATGATTTTAATTTCACATGAATTTGCAAAATTATATGTTGATGAAGACAAGTCGGATACTGCAATAATATGTTACAAAAAAATTTTAAGTCAATTGGATCCAATAAAAGATGTAAAGACATATCTTGTGTTTACTGCAGAATTATCTTGGATTTATTTTAATGAAGGTCAAGTAGATACAGCGCTATCACTTTTAAGGCATGTAATAACCTCCATGGAAAAAGAAAACATATATCTTAGCGGAATGTATGTTAATTATGGAGTTATGTTTTATAATCTTAAAGACTACCAATTGGCTAAATATTATTTATTAAAAGAAGATTTTGAAAAGGCTAATATTTTTGCCAAAGGGCAGACAGCGGAACTTTATAATACTGCCCATTTTTCGAACCGGTTGCTAAGTTAAAAAAAAGATTAAATTTGCAACAATTATGAAAAAAGCGACAAGAAGAAAATTCACGCCGGAGTTCAAGGCCAAAGTAGCCATAGAAGC
>JAQVPY010000185.1 GCA_028701815.1 Bacteroidales bacterium
TGTTAATATCTTTCGGGGTGACGGCTTTTTCGGCTACGGCGGCGTGGTATGAAACGATAATCGTATTTTTACAACTTCCGGATAATCTCTTCAGCACTTCTATACGGGAGAGCATATTCAGACGGTCCTGTTCGGTTTTATTATTACTCGACTTAAAAGAATTAGGGAAGAACAAGACGTGTTTCTTGTCGGCGTCCATGCCGGCTTCGCCGAAAAGACTCTCAAGGTCGTTATAAAAATATGCGGCAGATTCTTTATCTGCAAGTACCGCTATGCTGCATCCTCCCTCGGAGAGCAGATGGGCGGCGAGATATACGGAGAGAGATGAACCGGCCAATCCGGTAAATTCAACCCTTTTTTCGGTTCTGACTATATTTTCGAAGTCGTGAAACTTTTCGAAATTCGAATATAACTTCGGTAATATATAGTTTTCGTCTAATTTTTTCACGTTGCAAAGATACTAATATACTGATTTATTTTTTTTACTTTTGCAGAAAAATAAATTTCACCTATGAAAGTTCATAAATTGGGAGGGGCGTCTGTTAAAGATGCCGAGACTATTCGCAGAATCCCCGGATTATTACGAATGAACAGCAGCAATCAACTATTTTTGGTTATATCTGCTATGGGTAAAACTACAAATAAACTTGAGCGTATTACCAACCTTGCTTTTGCGGGCAATGACTTCTCCGATGCTTTTTCTGCTCTTGAAGAAGAACATCTTAATATCTTCAGAGAACTTCTGCCTAATTGCGAAGAAAAGGCCAGCAACTATCAATATTTGCAATTTCTCTTTAAACAGTGCTCACAAGTAATTGATTCTACCGATAAAAAAGATTACGATTTTTTTTACGACCAGGTCGTTAGCTTTGGCGAAAGATTCTCTTCGTATATAATTAGTGAGTTTTTAAAGCAGGAGGGGCTTGACGTCGCCCTGGTAGATGCGGGGACGGTACTGCGTTCCGACGATAACTGGAGGGCAGGAAATATCGATATGGAGGCTTCTTCAAACATGATTTCCAATGTGGTAGAGCGTTATTCCAACAGGATAATCATCACTCAGGGCTTTATAGCAAAAGAAGCCACAGGGGCTTATGTAACTCTCGGACGTGAAGGCTCCGACTATTCCGCGGGCTTGATCGCTGCTTTTACCAACGCCGACGAACTTATTTTTTGGAAGGATGTCGACGGTATTTATAATGCCGACCCTAAGATGTTTGACAATGTAGTAAAGATTGATAAAATCAGCTATGAAGAGATGGTAGAGCTGTCTTTTTTCGGTGCCAAAGTGCTTCATGAGAAGACCTTATATGCTTTAAAAGAGAGAAATGTCATCCTCTCCGTCAAGTCGTTTTTGCATCCGGAGCGCGAAGGAACATATATCTGTTGCGATCTGCAATGCACATATCCCCCTATTCGTATAGTCTTACCGAATCAGATCTTGATTACTGCCGAGCCGATAGATAAAAAACTCATCGACTTGTCGCATATTAAACAGATTTATGGTATCGCCGAGGAATGTAATGTCAACGTGAATCTCATCCAGACCGCGGCTACAAAATTGTCGTTCTGTGCAACTTATGACGAGTATAACTGTCATAAACTGCTTTCAGGACTCGGTGGTAATTTCAAGGTAAGATATAATGAAAACGTTTTTCTTGAGACCATAAGACATTATACACGCTTTGACCTTTCCGGCTTTGCCGGCAATGAGAAAGTATTGTTGTCGCAGGTAACTCGTGCCTGCGCGCAATATGTAATGAGTTATTGATGGGAGACCACAAATTTTTTCGTGCGGTTATCATATGATTTTAAAAGATAAACGCCGTTTTTAAATGAGGTTGTTGAAATACCGGTTTCTCCGGATGTTACATTCTGCTTGAATATTGTGCGACCGTTAGAATCATATATGCTCAGAGTTTTGATGTCTTTTCCCGAGATTAATATGCAGTCATCTGCAGGATTCGGCGACAATGATATATCTACCTCATTAGCAGGAGCTATCCCATTAATAGTAGTGATGAATTCCACGAGTGTTGTTTCGCCCCACACTCCGTCAGCGTTCTTGCCGGTTGCGATGGCATAATAGGTGGTATTTGGCGTTAAGTCTATCCAAGTGTAAGTATCTTCTTCGTAAAGCGGATTGTTGTTGTTGCGTATTGTTTCAACGGCAGCCTCTTCTCCGATTTCCTTGAACTGTTCTTTAGTCATCAGTCCATAATGATATTCTGTAGTGGCTTCATTAGGTGTAGCTGTTGTCGCTGCTGATGTCTCATCAAGTAATGTTACTGCAATATCGATAATGGAAGGGTATGTCATTTCGGGACCGACAAGTCTTGCCACAATACAATTGGAGCCGTTGGACGTAAAATAATAGCCGCCGACTATGATATTTCCGTCCGGTTGTATCGCAACAGCTTCAGCCTCATTGTTATTGCCTATTTCGATTCCGACCATGCCTGTTTCTCCGAAAGAGGTGTCTAATATACCTTCAGAGTTAAAGCAGACAATAGTTATAGCGTTATTTGAGTCATGGGTGGCGTATCCTGTGCCATAGATATTACCGTTGGGAGCGATGGCTATATCAGACAGGTAGTTTGCTTCGCCTTCGTAGTAACGTGCCATTGCAAACCCATTCTGTCCGAATTCTGTATCAAGTGAACCGTTTTCATTGAAACGAATCGCCAAAAAATCATATTGAAGTGTCGGCACATTTGCTATCCACATATGACCGCCAATGACAATTTTACCGTCAGATTGAATAGCCACAGCGCAGGAGAAATCATGCCCGTCTCCGGCTGAGATGATGGTCATGCCGTTATCTCCGAATGACTCATCAATGGTGCCGTCCTCTTTAAGGCGTGTTACGATACAGTCGTATATTCCATCGGAATTCATAATGATACCGGTAATTATAATTTTGCCGTCAGGGAGAATTGCAATGTCTTTTGCAAAACTGTATATGGAATTGGGGGTAGATATTATAAAGCGTCCGTTTTCTCCAAAGCCAGTGTCGATTTGTCCATCTGCGGTATAACGGATTGCACCTAATACATCGTTGATATATCCGGCGAGGATGATTTTACCGTCCTCTTGGACGTCAAGAGCTTCCATGGTGATGCTTTCACTACTTGTAATATAAGAGACTCCGTTTTCGCCGAAAGAGGGCTCAAGAGAGCCATCTATATTTAACTTAACGATGAGAGGGTCGGAATTGTTGCCTCCGTCATAAGCATAGCCGCCTGCAAGTATTTGTCCGTTGTCAAGCAACTTGACCTGCATGGCGAAGTTTCCGTAATTATAAGTAGGCTGAAAAACTTTTATGCCATTAGTACCGAAAATCTCGTCGTAAGAGCCGTCGGGGTTATGGCTTGTTACAGCCATATAATAATTTGTCCCATCCATGCGTGCCCTGCCGACTGTTACGATTTTGCCGTCTGATTGAACGGCAACATCGTATATCATATCATAATAGTCTGATATGGAGAAGTTGACAATACCATTGGTTCCGAAAGTCTGGTCCAAATCGCCATGTTGTTGTGCGTGTAGCATCGAACATAAAAAAACAAGAGGTATCCATAATTTTTTCATAAAGAAATTTTAAATATAATTAATAAGAATGCGGAGAG
>JAQVPY010000039.1 GCA_028701815.1 Bacteroidales bacterium
TGGCAAAGGAGTTAATGGTTACGACGATGATGTCAACCTCATCCCGGAACTGCAACCACTGAACCCCTACGGCGAGTCCAAACAGGATTTCGACAAATGGGCAATCCAACATACAGAAACCCCTCCTGCATGGTACGGTCTCAAATTCTTTAATGTCTACGGTCCTTATGAATTTCATAAGGGGAGAATGGCCTCCGTCGTCTATCACGCCTATAACCAGATTAAGGCCACAGGCAAAATGAAACTCTTTAAATCATACAGGCCGGAATACCAAGACGGCATGCAATTGAGAGACTTTGTCTTCGTTAACGACGTCGTTGATATCATGTTCTGGCTTTATAAAAACCGCCCGGAAAACGGCATATATAATGTTGGCACAGGAAAAGCACGTTCTTTCATAGATCTCGTAAACGCCGTTTTTGCTGCGATGAACAGGCAGCCTAACATCGAATTTATTGATATGCCTGAAGATATCAGAGATAAATATCAGTATTTCACTGAAGCTAAAATTGAAAAATTACGCAGTGTCGGCTACGATGCCGCTATGACGTCTCTTGAAGACGGCGTTAAACAATATATAGATTTCTTGGAAAAATGTAATGTTTAAAAGACTTTTTATCGCTTTGCCGTTGCTGGCTGCTACCTTCACGCTAACAGCCCAGATTTCCCATGGAGAGATACCTGAAAGTTTTTACTACCACTCTAAATATTCAGTTACCTCTGTCACCGTCGACCTTGAAGGCATTACAAATAGCAGGCATGGCGACTGTAAAAGCGGCTGCGCAAAACATATTGGCACCCTGATACAAACAGACTCCATAAATTCAAAAACTGTCGGTGAAAGGACTCCCCTAAATAATAATAAAGGGATTATTTATATTGCAGCCTTTTATCTCAAAAAAGCGCAGGCTCTCGGATTGTCCTTTTCTGAAATAGTCATCCCTGAAAACGGGCGGCTATTTATTTATAATCAATCTCGGACGGAACTGTTAGGATATTATGATTCCTCCACCATCCTCGACGACGGCTCTTTTGCCACAGAGCCCATTAATGACAGCATAGTGTTTTTAGAATACAACGGGCCCGCTCTCTTCTCTTATTCGATAGACGGCTTCTCTTATTTTTTCGATCCTGTCTCGTCGATCTTAGAAAAGAACAATTACAAAAAGGCTTCTGCCTCCGGCGATTGCAATGTAAACATAGAATGTCCCGAAGGCTCTTCCGTTAAAGGCGTTGCCGATGCCGTCGTCAAGATTATCCTTTTGGATTCGGGACAATATTTTCTCTGTTCCGGCTCCGTTGTCAACACCACTGCAAACGACAGGACTCCATATCTGCTGACTGCATGGCATTGTGGGGGAACGACGAGACCTCTTGAGTTTGAGAAATGGGTGTTTTATTTTCAATATCAGTTGCCTGATTGTGACGGCATAATAGAAGAACCCGCACACAAGACGCTGGTAGGCTGCTCTCCCGTGGCCTTCTCTGAGAACTATGGCGTTATCATGGGCTCCGATTTCAGACTGGTGAAATTGTCGGAAGACCCTATACCTTCGGATTATAATCCGTATTTTGCCGGCTGGGATGTCTCCGGCAATGTCGAAGAGACGGCAAAAGCTGTACATCATCCCTCCGGCGATGTTAAAAAGGTCTCTACCACTTACAATATCACAGGCAGTCCGTGGAACGAAAATTATACAGAAACACACTGGAAGGTTTACTGGTCGGCGACAGAATCCGGTCACGGCGTCACAGAAGGCGGATCTTCCGGATGTCCCTTAATAAATACTGAAGGCAGAATCATTGGCACCCTGACCGGCGGCACAGCAAGTTGCAGCGACTTAGACGCCCCGGATTACTTCGGAAAAATGTCTTATTCGTGGAGAAGTAACGGCAACGATCCCACAAACAGACTCGACTGCTGGCTCGACCCTGCAAATACAGGTGCACTGACCTGCTCCGGATTTACCGACAACATCGCCGTCAGCAAGTTGTCTTATTCTATCAACGGAGCAACCACATACGGATTCAATGCGCCCATGATTACAGTCGGCTCCGAGATCACCTTTGAGGCCTCTTTTACCGGCGAGCCCGACTCATGTGAGTGGATTTTTGAAAACGCCTCTCCTAAATCTTCTAAAAGTTTCTCCCCTGAAGCAGTGGTATATAATACCTGTGGCAACTTCGATCTGATATTGACACTATACAAATCGGTACTCTCTCCAAAGACATTCCTGTTTAAAGACTTCGTGGCAGTACGTCCCGAAATATTCCCGATACCATTCTCCGATAAAATTACCGTCATCTTCAGCGACTCTGAAACAATAAATAACGACATCGCAAAATTTGAACAGTGTCGGCTGGTGAATTTGTCGGCTCAAACAGCATATTATCCGTCAAATATTATCAGAAACTATAACACCGTCGAATTATATTTCGATAATGTGAAAAAAGGTCTGTACGTTTTACAATTAATTTCCGATAATGACGTTATTAATATTAAAATACTCAAACAATGAGCGTTTATACAACAAAGTCGAAATGGAAATGGGGAATAGTGCTTGCCATTATAGTAGTTATCGCTGCCTTTTTATGGTACATCAACCATCTCGTCACGAAATTCGCTACTGAAGAGCAGAAAAACCTGATTATTTGGGCCGACGCTATAAAGCACCGTGCTGAGCTTGTCGAATCGACGGAAGTCTTCTTCGACAAACTGCAGGAAGAAGAGCGTGCAAAAGTTGAAATCCTCGCCCAGGCAACGAGAATGCTCGTCTCTTCCGAAAACAAGGACGACCTCTCCTTTTACCTTTCTATTGTATCCAACAACACTACTATACCGGTAATTCAAACGGATAGAAAAAACAATATCATATATGCCAACAACGTAGATTTTGACATAGACACCGTACCCGTTCTTCAGGGGGAATTAAAAAAAGAGTTTTCTGTATATGATCCCGTCGTGGTATCTTCTTACGGCGTCGTAAACCTTCTGTATTATAAAGACTCCAAACATTTCACACAACTGAGGGAATATCTCGACAGTCTGATAACCGACTTCTTTGCAGAAACGGTAATCAACTCCGCTTCTGTTCCCGTAATCATCACCGACAGCACGATGCAGCATATTGTCGCAACAGGTAATATTCCGCAGAGTCTTCGCTCCGACACGACTGCACTGTTAAAAGCCATCACCTCAATGGACGCAATAGGCTCGCCTATCGAATTGTCTTTAGTCGACAACAAAAACTATATTTTCTATAGTGAGTCATCGATAATAAAAAGCCTTAAGCTGTTTCCTCTTATAGCCCTGACTATATTCATAATGTTTTTTATCATAAGTTATTTCCTTTTCAGCACGGCAAGACGCTCCGAACAGAATCAGGTTTGGGCGGGTTTAGCCAAGGAAACGGCTCACCAGTTAGGCACCCCGCTGTCGAGTATGATGGCCTGGATAGAACTCCTGAAGATGAAGGACGAGACCGAGATCGCAGAAGAGATGAACAAGGATATCATACGCCTTGACACTATCACAAAGAGGTTCTCCAAGATAGGCTCTGCCATAACACTCGAGCCGGCAAATATAGCAGCTACTGTAGAAAATTCTATCAACTACCTCAAAAAACGCACTTCCGACAAGGTCATTTTCACTATCAACGCCCCCGACGAAATGATGGAAATCCCCCTGTGTATAGATCTATTCGAATGGGTGATTGAGAATCTATGTAAAAATGCCGTTGACGCCATGAACGGTCACGGCTCCGTTACCATTAACATCTCACAGGACGCTAAAAACACCGTGATAGATGTTGCAGACACCGGAAAAGGAATCCCACGCTCAAAACAGAAAAGTATCTTTAACCCGGGCATCACTTCTAAAACTCGCGGCTGGGGGCTGGGTCTTTCCCTCGCTAAACGTATCGTAGAAGACATGCACCATGGGAAGATCTTCGTAAAATCCTCCACCCTTAACAAAGGAACCGTTTTTAGAATCATTCTAAAGAACCGTTGATATGCCATCAACATCTTCCTCTATCTATATCCATTTTCCGTTTTGTAAAACGCGATGCTCCTATTGCGCTTTTTATTCTCAGACCGACATTAAGGATTTTGACAGATATGTAGATGCCTTGCTTTTAGAAGCCGAGTCACGTACCAGCTATCTCCCCGACAAGAATATCGCCACCCTGTATTTAGGGGGCGGCACTCCTTCGCTTTTTCCGATACAGACGATAGTAAGACTGATGGAAAAGCTGTCGAGGTTATTTAACATACAGGAAAATGCGGAGATGACAATAGAAGTAAACCCCGACGACATCAACAGCAGCTACCTTTCAGACCTGAAGAAATATTCCGGCATCAACAGAATAAGTGTCGGAATACAGTCGTTTGACGACAGAGAACTCGCGGCTATCAACAGAAGACACAACTCTTTAACGGCAAAAAAAGCTCTCGAAAACATCGCGGCATTTTTCGACAACTACTCTCTCGACCTTATATACGGTCTCCCCTTTCAATCTGTCGAGAGCTATCAAAATAACCTTGAGACGGCACTTCTGTTTCATCCGAGACATATCTCCGCCTACGCCTTGTCTGTAGAGCAGGGAACACAACTCGAAAAAGACCTGATATCACAACGTATGGCCATTCCGGGCGACGATATGTCCATTCAATGCTATCATATCACTAATAAAATTCTTGGAGACAACAATTTTGAGCACTACGAGATATCCAACTACGCATTAGCGGGCTATAAATCGAAACATAATTCAAGATATTGGACAGGAGATAATTATCTCGGCCTCGGTGCCGGCGCACATTCCTTTAATACAACCACGAGAAGATGGAATTTCCCCTCCGTTGAAAGATATATCAAAAGCCGTTTTCAATATGAAGAAGAACAAATTGATAAAAAAACAGCTCTTAATGAATATATTATGCTCGGTTTACGAACAAAAAACGGAGTTAATTTGGACTTTATTGACAAAAAATTCGGTCACGAATATAAAAAAACAATAGAGCGTCTTTCGACTCAAATTCCTGAAAATCATTTAATTGTCGATGGGATGGCATTATCTCTAAATGAAGACGGGATGCTTTTCGCCGACAAATATGCATCAATTTTATTTTTTTTAT
The DNA here is from genome assembly GCA_028701815.1 of Bacteroidales bacterium. Classification (GTDB taxonomy): domain Bacteria; phylum Bacteroidota; class Bacteroidia; order Bacteroidales; family BM520; genus RGIG7150. The sequence goes on from JAQVPY010000039.1 coordinate 5,137, forward strand.
AAAAATATCTATCTTTGCAGGATAAATAAAAATATGAAATGCCTTTACTCGGATCTTTAATTAAGGGGACGATAACCACTTGTGGTTATCAAACGCCTCCGTTACTTGACAGCAAAAAAGCTCAAAGAAAAACGCTGATCAAATTGCTTCGCAAAGCAAAAACGACACAATTTGGTGAAAAATACGGCTTTAATGAGATTTTAAATAACAAAAGGGACCTCTTCGCCGAATTTCAGAAAAGAGTTCCTATTTATGATTATGATAAAATTCATGCAGAATGGTGGCACAAAACGCAGGAAGGTCAATCCAATGTTTGCTGGCCGGGAAAGATCAAACATTTTGCATTAAGTTCGGGTACCTCGGGTGCTTCAAGTAAATACATTCCCGTATCAAATCAGATGATACGGCAGATTAAGAAGACCTCCGTAAGAGAAATTCTTGCTCTCGCACAATACGATCTCCCAAGTGATTTCTTCACAAAAGGAGCCCTCATGTTAGGCGGAAGCACTCATTTAAACTATAATGGCATCTACTATGAAGGCGATCTCTCGGGAATAAGCACCGGCAATATTCCAATATGGTTCCAAAAGTTTTATTTCCCGGGAAAGAAAATCTCCCGTGAAAGAGACTGGCAAACAAAATTGACGGAAATTGTCAAAAAGGCTAAAGATTGGGATGTCGCGGCAATAGTTGGCGTCCCCGCATGGTTACAGATCCTGATGGAACAAATTATCGAGCATTATGGTCTTAACACCATCCATGACATCTGGCCCAATCTTCAGGTGTTTGTCCACGGTGGAGTATCATTTAACCCATACAAGGCCGGTTTCGAGAAACTTCTCGCCCATCCTTTGGTTTATATAGAGACATACCTCGCCTCAGAAGGTTTTTTAGCACTTCAGACCCGTCCCAATGTTGACGCAATGCAACTCGTGCTCGACAATAATATCTTCTTTGAATTTATCCCTTATAACGACGACAACTTCGACAACAACGGCAATCTCGTCTCCAACCCCGTCGCTCTTACCGTCGACAAGGTTAAAGAGAACGAAGTTTATGCCCTTCTGCTTTCAAGTTGCGCAGGCACATGGCGATATATGATTGGCGACACAGTAAAGTTTACCGACGTAAAACGCTATGAGATAAAGATTACCGGGCGTACAAAGCATTATATGAACGTCTGTGGAGAACACCTCAGTCAGGAAAATATGAATATGGCTATTGAACTTATGGAAAAAGAGCTCAATGTCAATATTAAAGAGTTCTCCGTTGCCGGCATTAAACATGAAACGATGTTTGCCCATAAATGGTTTATCGGAACTGATGACCCTCTTGACAGTGAGACTGCAGTTAAAACTATTGACAAATATTTAAAGGAGCTTAACGACGACTATCGCGTTGAGAGAATAGCCGCAATTAAAGAAGTTTTTGTTGAGGTTCTACCTTCAAAAGTTTTTTACGACTATCTGGACCTCATTGGAAAAACCGGTGGCTCCTTCAAGTTTCCGAGGGTATTGAGAGATGAACAGCTCAATAAATGGAATGATTTTGTAAAAAACTACAATAAATAATAAAAATAATGGTCGGCGCTATTCTACAAGGTGTTTTAGCAGGGTTGGTTATCTCCGTCTCTATCGGACCCGCTTTTTTTGCCCTCATCCAAATAGGAATACAACGTGGTTTTAAAAGCGGTATCGCCATGTCTATCGGCGTAGCCCTCAGCGACTGCACCCTCATTACCATAAGCTACCTCGGATTTGCCAACTTACTGAAAAATACCGACAACAGGTTGCTCGTGGGGACGATTGGAAGTGTTATCCTCGTCGCCTACGGACTTTATACCCTCTTCAGCAAAAGAAAATCGAGTGCATCTTCTCTCTCTCTGGAAAAAGAAAAAAAACAGCTGTCTTTTTTCCAAAAGCACTTCGGTCCAAACGCAAGCTGGCCCGTTTATGCTATTAAAGGTTACTTCCTTAACCTGCTAAACCCCGTTACTATCCTGTTTTGGGCAGGCCTCGTCATCTCCGTGACGGCAATGTACCCTAACGACACACAACGATACGTGCTGACTTTCTTCCTGTCGGCAGTAGTATTACTGCTTATAACAAACCTGATAAAAGTTTTCATCGGTAAAAAAATTAAAGACCTGCTGAAACCGGGTATTATCGATATCATCAATAAAGTTATAGGCGGAATTCTTATTGTTTGCGGTATCGGGCTGTGTATTTATGTTTGGTTTATAATGTAATACTCAATATTATGAATAAATTTCTGAAAAAGTCGTGGCAGACGATGATAATTAACGGCATCGTCGCTATTCTTCTTGGTGTTCTCTTTATGTTTACTCAAGATGATGCTATCAACCTGATTATAAAATGGCGGGAATAATTTTTGTCATTGCCGGCGTTACCCTTATCTGCGTAGACATCTATTATGCGATAAAAAAGAAATTGTGGGGAACGTTCATGTTTTTCGGTGCATTATTATTAGTCGTCGGCATTATCTTCGCTCTCTTCCCGGAAGCTGTGAGAAACGTGCTTCTCGTTATCATAGGTATCTGGGTGGTACTGACGGGTATCTTCCAAATTATTGCTACCATAAAGTTCAGAAAAAGATTTCCACAATACGTTATGAATATCATCAATGGCGCATTGATGGTGATAATTGGCGTTGTTTTTATCTTCCGTCCCGAGTTATCGGCTAAATTTCTCACCTATCTTATAAGTGCATGCCTTATCGTAATAGGCTGTTGGGAATTATTCAACGCCTTCCGCTTTAAAAAAGTTATCAAGGAAGCATTGAAAGCAGACGATATAGAAGACGCTGAAGTAGAAGAGTAAAACCTTTTAATTCGTCCAGGTCTTCAATCCCTCGTCGGTAAATTCATATCTCCTCGCGTGACCCCCGAGTTTCTCGAGAGCATCAACAACACGATATCTGTTGACGTCAGGACAATAGAAAAACATAAACCCGCCTCCTCCGGCACCGGAGACTTTACCGCCGGTGGCTCCGGCTTCGAGGGCTACGCGATAAATGTTGTCCAAAAAGTCATTTGATATTTTATCCGTCATCTGCTTTTTGAAAGCCCAACTCCTGTCGAGTATTGGTCCGACAGCATCAATATCTCCCCGCAATAGAGCCTCCTTCATCTTAATCGCCTGACCTTTAAGTTGATGCATGGCATTAATGGATTCTTCCTTATTGTCGGTAACATTCTGCGCCTGCGCCTCAATGATGTTGGAAGAAAAACGACTCGTCTCCGTATAATAAAGTACCAGATTGTGCGCCAATTCATCTTTATATCTGTTTCTTACACGTAAAGGATTTACTATCACCTTGTCGCCAATAAACTCCATGAAATTGAATCCGCCAAAGGTAGCCGCATATTGATCCTGCTTGCCGCCCGCCATCATTAAATCATTCCGCTCTATGTCGTACGCCAATTGAGCAATATCATACTCCCCTAACGGTAGATTAAGCCACTCGGCAAAAGCTCCTATTATGGAGACTACTAACGTCGACGAGGTCCCTACTCCGGAACCCGCCGGCGCATCAACAAAGGTCGTGAGTCTGAAAGATAAGGGCTTGAGACCAAAATCTTTAATAATCCTGTTATAAACGCCCTTATGTAGAATGAATTCTCCTTCTGGAGGTATCTCTGCTCTACTGTCATAGGTCTCGACTATATACCTGTCCGGATATTCGAAAACTATTCTGTTGTCGTTTGTCGGCTCTATCGTGGCATAAGAATACATGTTGATTGTTGCATTCAATATCGCCCCGCCATAAATATCCGAATATGGAGAAACATCTGTTCCGCCGCCGGCCAGGCCTAATCTCAAAGGAGCTTTACTTCTTATTATCATAAGCTATTATTTGTTCTACGGCTTCGGACATCCTCCGCCATGAATATTTCTCTTTTTCTATAACTATATTTCTTTCAAAATCTTGCATACGTCCGTTGCTAAAAAAGTCTACAAGTGCGCCGGCAATACTCTCGGGATCTTTTTCTACCACATATCCGACCTTCCCGTCGGGGACAATCTCCGGCAAGCCGCCGACATTTGTCACTAACATGCTCTTCTCGAAATGATAGGCTATCTGTGTAACACCACTCTGCGTCGCCGTTTTATACGGCTGCGCAACAATATCACACGCGCTGAAATACAAAGAGACCTTTGTGTCGGGAATAAACTCCGTCTTCATTATTACCTTGTCGCTAATACCTAAAGTGTTTATCATCTCCGAATATCTGTCACCATCTTCGTAATATTCCCCTGCAACGATTAATTTTACATCCATGTTTCGCAATCTCTCGTCGGCAAAAGCCTCCAACAACAAATCCAAGCCCTTATAAGCTCTGATGATTCCAAAAAACAGAACATATCTGTACTTTTTGTCATAGCCCAACTCCTCCAAGGCCTCTTCTCTTGACTTCCGTGCCCCGAAATTATCATATAACGGATGGGGACAAAAAACATGAGGGTGTTTTGTGTCAAATAACTCCAGATCTTTTAATACCGATTTTGACATGGCGATAAATCCGTCTGTTGAACGAACGAAATATCTCACAAACAGTTTGTCGCCAAAACGCTTCTCATGCGGTATGATATTATCTAAAATCGAAATCACTTTTGTCTTTCCCCCTCTTTTGACAACCCTCTCTATAGTTCCAAGACATGGAGCCATATATGGTATCCAGAACTTCGTTATCAAGATATCCGGTTTTTTTCTTCTGATCTCCCGTCCCACCTTAATCCAATTAAAAGGGTTAATAGAGTTGATCTTTCTGAATATTGTAAGCCCTTCCGGTGCCGGCTCCTCAGAATACTGAGTTTTTCCCGGGAAAAGAAAATTAGGATATTGCAAAGAGAAGGTATATATCTCAACATCGTGTCCCTCCTCCTTATATTGATAAGCGAGCCTTTCATTAAAAGCAGCGAGACCTCCTCTATATGGATATGCTGTACCTGCAAAAATGATTTTCATCGGTATTTTTTTGCAAATTTAAACTATTTTTCAGCATATTATTATCTTTGCATAAATTATTAGCTCATGAAAATAGGCATAGTAGGTACAGGTTACGTCGGATTAATCACCGGCACTTGTTTCGCGGAAATGGGTATTGATGTCATTTGCGTTGATACCGACATCAAAAAGATTGAGAATCTCAACAGGGGCATTATCCCAATTTATGAGCCCGGACTTGAAGATATGATAAAACGGAACACTGCCGGCGGCAGGCTTTCGTTTTATACGGACCTTGCCTCGCAGCTTGACAACTTAGACATTGTATTCAGTGCCGTAGGCACCCCTCCTGACGAAGACGGAAACGCCGACATGCAGTATGTGAAAGAAGTCGCCCACACGGTAGGGAAAAACATGAGCAAATATATTCTCCTCGTCACCAAAAGCACTGTTCCCGTCGGCTCCGCTCAAATTATCAAAGATATAATCTCCGAAGAGCTTGCACAAAGAGGAGTAGACATTCCTTTTGATGTCGCCTCAAATCCCGAATTTTTAAAAGAAGGTGCGGCCATAAAAGATTTTATGAGTCCCGACAGAGTAGTTGTAGGCGTGGACAACAACCGTGCGCGACTACTGATGGAGAAGCTCTACAAACCTTTCACTCTAAACAACTATAGAATTATTTTCATGGACATTCCTTCGGCGGAGATGACCAAATATGCTGCAAATGCGATGCTTGCCACACGTATCAGTTTTATGAATGACATCGCCAACCTCTGCGAAAAAGTCGGTGCCGACGTGGATATGGTACGCAGAGGTATCGGCAGCGACGCCAGAATTGGAAGTAAATTCTTATATCCGGGATGCGGCTATGGAGGCTCGTGCTTTCCAAAAGACATCAAAGCTCTTTGTAAAACAGGCGTTCAAAACGGCTATCATCTTAATGTCCTCGAAGCTGTTGATGAAGTTAACGAAACCCAAAAGGCTATTGTCTTCGACAAATTAAACGCCCTGCTCGACAACAACCTTAAAGGAAAAATCATCGCTGTTTGGGGGCTATCCTTTAAACCCGAAACCGACGACATGCGTGAAGCCCCTTCCCGCATCATTATAAATAAACTGCTCGAAGCCGGTGCCTCTGTAAAAGCCTACGACCCCGTGGCCATGAAAGAAGCAAAACGTATCTTCGGCGACAGGATAACTTTCTGTAACGACATGTATTCCGCTACCATTGACGCCGACGCGCTTGCACTAATAACGGAATGGAAGCAATTCAGAATACCCGACTGGACTCTTGTGAGACAGAATATGCGAGGTAACGTTATCGTCGACGGAAGAAATATTTATGACTATAAAGATATTATCGCCGAAGGATTCTTCTATTCGGGAATAGGAAGATGTTTTAACAAATAATTTAACTATCATGAAAAAATTTTGGATCATTCTGCTGTCAATTATCGCAGCTATTGTCATCGCATATTTCTGTCTGCCTCAATATGCGCGTAAGGCTCTCATATATCTCACCCCGAATATCGATGACCTGCGGCTTTTCCCTACTAACACCATAAAAGCTGAAGCGCCGGAAGACGTGGTTTTCCATCCCGACTATAATAAAACTCCACTTAGCAATGAATACCGCAAAGAAATAGAAGAGTTAGACCCCGTCGCTTTCGCCGTCTTTCAAAACGGAGAACTGCTATACGAAGAATATTGGGATAATTACAACGACTCCACTATCTCGAACCTGTTTTCCGCCTCAAAAAGCATAATAAGTCTCCTTATAGGAATTGCCATCGACCACGGTTTTATCTTCTCTATTCACGACACGGCAAATCAATATATACTAGAATGGGGCGACGAATATGACTTCATCACCATTGAAGACCTTCTCACCATGAGCTCCGGTCTTGACTGGGACGAAGGATATAACTCACTTTTTAATAAGACCACAGAGGCTTATTACGGAAAGGATCTGAAGAAGCTCATCCTCGAACAGAAACCAAACATCCGTCCGGGTACCGAATATTATTATTCCAGCGCCACCACCGCTCTATTAGGACTCGTCCTTAAAAATGCGACAGGTATGACTATCAGCGACTTCGCTTCAAAATACTTATGGGCCCCTATAGGTGCACAACACGACGCAGAGTGGAGCCTTGATCATGAAGGTGGCATGGAAAAATCATACTGCTGCTTCTACTCCAATGCTCGCGACCTCGGACGTATAGGACAACTAATCCTACAAGACGGTCAATGGAATGGCCAAAAGGTTGTTTCCAAAGAGTATCTTAATGGAGCTTTTACTCCGGCATCAAAGTTAATAGATGAGAACAACTACAGGGTAAACTACTACGGATATCAATGGTGGCTGCTTAAATACAAATTCTACAACATAAAATACGCCCGCGGCATATACGGACAATATATCATTACCATCCCCGAACTCAATATGGTGGTGGTACGTCTCGGCAACAAACGCAGCGACATCAAAGTCGGCGAACATCCTAAAGACGTTTTCCTTTATATTGATGCTGCCACCTCTATGATAGAATAACCCGTCTTCGTTCATTTTTTAATCAAAAAAATAAAAAGGCGACATAAAAATATTACATTTGCAAGTTAGAATTAAATAACAAGTTAACATTAATAAAATGCAAGAAAAAATTAAAACCCTTAGAGACTCAAGCGCAGCAAGGTGGACTGCCCTACTACTTTTAGCCTTGGCTATGTTCTGTTCATATATCTTTATGGACATCCTCTCGCCTATCAAAGATTTGATGCAATCTACCCGCGGTTGGGACTCCACTGCTTTCGGCACAATGCAGGGATCGGAAACTTTCCTGAATGTGTTTATCTTCTTCCTTATCTTTGCAGGTATCATCCTCGATAAGATGGGAGTAAGATTTACGGCACTTTTATCAGGTGTCGTTATGCTTATAGGTGCCGTAATCAAATGGTACGCAGTATCGGAACAATTTATGGGATCAGGTCTTGAAACATGGTTCACCAACAATTTGAATTATATTCCCGGCTTCGATGAGCTAGGTGTTTCCCCGTTTTATAGAGAGATGCCTGCTTCAGCAAAAATGGCTTCCGTTGGCTTTATGATCTTCGGTTGTGGCGTTGAAATGGCAGGGATTACTGTTTCGCGTGGTATCGTTAAATGGTTTAAGGGTAGAGAGATGGCTCTCGCAATGGGCTCTGAAATGGCTTTAGCCCGTTTAGGTGTTGCCACCTGCATGATCTTCTCACCGTTCTTCGCAAAACTCGGCGGAGTTGTTGATGTCTCCCGCTCCGTAGCTTTCGGAGTCGTCCTTTTGATGATCGCCTTGATTATGTTTATCGTTTATTTCTTCATGGATAAAAAGCTCGATTCCCAAACAGGTGAAGCTGAAGAAAAAGACGACCCGTTTAAAGTTAGAGATATCGGTAAGATTCTCTCCAGCGGCGGTTTCTGGCTTGTAGCCCTCCTCTGTGTTCTTTATTATTCCGCAATATTCCCGTTCCAGAAATATGCAGTAAACATGCTCCAGTGCAACCTTACTTTTACTGAAGTTCCTGCCGACTCTTTCTGGTCTTCAAATCAATGTACGCTTATCCAATATGCCGTTATGCTCGTTGTTGCCATAGCCGCTTTCGCAAGCAACTTCAGCAAAAAGACAAAACAAATAATCCTTCTTGCCATTGCCATCATTTTTCTCGTAGGCTTCTGCTGGATGGGCTATATGCGCCAGTCAGCCGAATCCATATTCTCAGTATTCCCTCTGCTCGCAGTAGGTATTACCCCTATCCTCGGAAAATATGTCGACAATAAAGGAAAAGCAGCCTCTATGCTTATGATAGGTTCTATGTTGCTTATCATCTGCCACCTGACTTTTGCTTTCATCCTTCCGCAATTTAAGGCGTCTCCTATCGGTGGCGTTATAGTCGCTTATATTACCATTTTGGTTCTCGGAGCATCTTTCTCCCTCGTCCCTGCTGCTTTATGGCCTTCCGTACCAAAGCTCGTCGACAGTAAAGTTATAGGCTCCGCTTATGCTCTTATTTTCTGGATTCAGAATATAGGTCTGTGGCTCTTCCCGCTGCTTATCGGAAAGATTTTGGACTCTTCAAATCCAACCATCGTACAGGCTGTGAAAGACGGCATTATGAGTCCCGAACAGGCGGCCGTTTCCTATAACTATACAAGCCCGCTTATCATGTTGGCTTGTCTCGGCGTTGCCGCCCTCATTCTTGGATTTGTTCTTAAAGGCATTGATAAGAAAAAAGGTCTCGGTCTCGAACTCCCGAATATTCAAAAATAATCTATATAATTATTTATAAGAATAATTCTAAGCACATCTCTTTCAAGAGATGTGCTTTTTTTATTACCTTTGTAATTTAATAAGAAACTCATATAATATGAAATCAAACATCTTTATCATTATGATT
>JAQVPY010000186.1 GCA_028701815.1 Bacteroidales bacterium
TGTTTAAGAAAAAGTTCTTTGCTTGTTGGTAAAACGCTTGCTGAAGTAGCCAAGGTAATTCGTCCGGGTGTGACAACGAAATATTTGGATAGGTTAGCGGAGACGTTTATCAGAGACAACGGTGCAACACCGGCCTTTCTGAATTATAACGGATATCCCGCCTCTTTATGTATTTCGCTGAACGATACAGTTGTTCATGGCATTCCAGATGAAAAAACAGTCATCAAGGATGGGGATATTGTTTCCGTAGACTGTGGTACGGTTTTAAATGGATGGGTAGGTGACTCTGCTTATACTTTCGAAGTAGGAGAGGTTGATGAAGAGGTTAGAAAATTACTGAGAATTACAAGAGAGTCGCTTGAACTTGGCATCAAACAGGCGGTAGCAGGAAATCGTGTGGGAGACATCGGTCATGCTGTTCAATCATATGTTGAGAGTTTTGGCTATTCCGTTGTTAGAGATTTGGTGGGTCACGGAATAGGACGTCACATGCACGAGAGCCCCGAAATTCCAAATTACGGGAAGAGGGGAACAGGCGTCATGCTGAGAGAAGGAATGGTGATATGTATAGAACCCATGATTAATTTGGGTACATATCACATTAAGATGTTGAATGATGGCTGGACGATCAAAACGAAAGACGGCAAGCATTCGGCTCATTATGAAAAACAATTGGCAATAGGAAAACATCAAGCCGATGTACTTATTAGCTACGATGAAATAAATGAAGTTTTAAAAAATAAGAATAACTAACGTAAACGTATGGCAAAACAGATGTCTATAACACAAGACGGTACCGTGATAGAATCATTGGGAAATGCAATGTTCAGAGTCGAATTGGAGAACGGGCATATTATAATCGCTCATATCTCAGGTAAGATGAGAATGCATTATATCAGAATTTTACCCGGGGACAAAGTTAAAATGGAGATGTCGCCTTACGACTTATCAAAAGGAAGAATAATTTTAAGATATAAATAATATGAAAGTTAGAACATCAGTCAAGAGACGTACAGATGATTGTAAGATAGTCCGCAGAAAAGGACGTGTCTATATTATTAATAAGAAAAACCCGAAATATAAACAAAGACAAAATTAATATTATATGGCAAGAATTGCAGGTATTGATATACCAAAAAACAAACAAGGAGAAATAAGCCTGACGTATATTTATGGAATTGGCAGGAACCGTTCTCGTGAAATTCTTTCAAAGGCCGGCGTTCCTTTCGATAAGAAGGTACAGGATTGGACCGACGATGAGGTGACCAGTATAAGAACAGTCATCGGCGATAGCTACCGTGTTGAAGGTGAGTTGCGCTCAGAAGTCCAGATGAACATAAAACGACTGATGGATATCGGTTGTTATAGGGGCGTAAGACATCGTAATGGCTTACCTGTTCGTGGTCAGAGTACTAAGAACAATGCCCGTACCCGTAAGGGACGTAAGAAAACCGTTGCTAATAAAAAGAAAGCACCTAAAGGTTAATAGATAGGTTGATTAGATTAATGATGTAATTTTGATAATAGAAAATATATTATGGCAAAAGCAAAAAGTAAAGTTACAAAGAAAAGAGTTGTCAGGATTGAGCCTTTAGGACATGCTTATGTTACGGCATCCTTCAACAATATTATAGTTTCTTTGACAAATACGGCAGGACAGGTTATTTCGTGGTCTTCAGCCGGAAAAATGGGCTTCAGAGGCTCAAAGAAGAATACCCCGTATGCCGGACAAAGAGCCGCAGAAGATTGTGCTAAAGTTGCTTACGATCTCGGGTTGAGAAAGGTCAAAGTTTTTGTGAAAGGACCCGGCTCAGGAAGAGAATCGGCTATCCGTTCTATTAACGCCGCCGGTATTGAAGTAATAGAGATTAAGGATGTGACTCCGTTGCCACACAATGGCTGCCGTCCACCCAAAAGGAGAAGAGTTTAATTAGTGTTTAAAAAAATTAAATAAAATGGCAAGATATATAGGTCCAAAATCAAAAATAGCCCGTAAATTTAGAGAACCCATTTACGGTCCCGATAAATATCTGGATAAAAAGAATTATGCTCCCGGTATGCACGGTCCAACAAAGAGAAAAAAGAAAACTTCTGAATATGGTCTCCAGCTCGAAGAAAAACAAAAAGCTAAATATACTTATGGTATTCTTGAACGTCAATTCAGAAATATCTTCGAAAAAGCTTCTCGTAAGGGCGGCGTTACAGGTATAATTCTTTTGCAACTTATCGAATCCAGACTGGACAATGTGGTTTATCGTTTTGGTGTCGCTCCTACAAGAGCAGCTGCACGCCAACTCGTCTCCCACCGCCATATCGAAGTCAACGGTAATTTAGTTAATATACCTTCGTATATGCTTAAACCCGGTGATATCGTCAGCGTAAGAGAGAAATCCAAATCACTTGAAATGATTACCAATTCCTTAGCAGGTAAGGTCAATCAACACTCATGGTTGGAATGGGATGGAGCACTTCTTAGTGGAAAATTTATGAATTATCCCAATAGAGAAGAAATCCCGGAAAACATAAAAGAACAACTTATAGTTGAATTGTACTCCAAGTAATAATACAAATTAATAATAAAATGGCAATTTTAACATTCCAAAAACCCGACAAAGTCGTTATGGTCGAATCTTCCGATAATTTCGGTATATTCGAATTCTGTCCCCTTGAACCGGGTTTCGGCATTACAATCGGAAACGCTCTTAGAAGAATTCTTCTCTCGTCTCTCGAAGGTTATGCAATAACCTCGTTCAAAATTGATGGAGTGGACCACGAGTTCTCCTCAATCAAAGGCGTAATGGAAGATGTTACCGATATCGTTTTAAATTTGAAACAGGTAAGATTCCGTCAACAGATTGAGGGCGAAACGAGCGAAAAAGTAAAAGTCGTTATCGGGGATCAAACTACTTTTAAAGCAAGCGATATTAATAAGTTTTTGAATAACTTCCAGGTGCTTAATCCTGATTTTGAGATCTGTCACATGGAACCAAACGTCAAACTTAATATCGAACTTACAATTGATAAAGGTAGAGGATACGTGCCTGCTGAAGAGAATCGCATACCGAATCAACCTCACGGTGTTATCACTATCGATTCTATTCATACCCCAATCAAGAACGTTAAGTATTCTATCGAAGCTTATCGTGTCGAACAAAAAACCGACTATGAAAAACTCGTTATCGAGATCACTACTGATGGCTCGATTCATCCTAAAGATGCTCTTAATGACGCGGCTAAGATTTTGATTCACCACTTCCTCCTTTTCTCAGATGAAAAGATATCAGTGGAAGTCGAAAGGAAATCGGTTACTGAGGAATTCGACGAAAATACTTTACACATGCGCCAATTACTTAAGACGAAACTCGTTGACCTCGATCTCTCGGTTAGAGCTCTTAACTGCTTGAAAACCGCAGAAGTGGAAACACTTGGCGATCTTGTACAGTATAATAAAGCCGATTTGCTGAAATTCAGAAACTTCGGTAGAAAATCTCTTAGTGAACTCGAGGAACTTGTTAAATCAAAACAACTTGAGTATGGAATGAATACAAAGATATATAAACTAGATAAGGATTAATTGAGATGAGACAAGGAAAAAAAGTAAATCAT
>JAQVPY010000187.1 GCA_028701815.1 Bacteroidales bacterium
ACCTGGTCTAATTTTCTTCTCACCACGCCGGAGGCGTTTCTGAGAATATGGCTGAATGTGTCATATTCTCCGTGGATATCGGTCAGAAAATGTTCGGTACCCTTTGGAAGGTTAAGAATAGCTTCAAGGTTGATTATCTCCGTACATACAGCTTGGATGTTGGGAAACTTCTGTGAAAGGAGACTCAAATATTTTATTTCCTCTGCGGAGTATGTGTTTGTGTTTTCCATAATAAATAATATTAGAGACCGCCACCCATATTCTGCAAGGCGTCCATTGACACTTCTGTATATCCTTCAGGGAGAGCAAACTCACTTTTTTTGACTTTTCCTTTTTTTACCTTAGTCGCAGTCATAAGCATTTTGGCGTTTAATTGCGGGATATCTGTGGAGACTTCTAAAGGAAGAGCTTTAATGCCATCCTGACCGGTTAGGGCATAAATACTGTTATAGAGTTCTTCGTTATAATATCCGCTGGCTATTACTTCTGTAGAATCTTTACTTAGAAAATCCATTTTATGACATTTGTAACCTGCGATTTCCTTGATGTCGTTTTCGTATGTTTTGTTTGGGGTATTGATGTCGCCATTTCCGGAAAGGTCTCCCGTTAACTTATCAATTTTTTCCTTAGCCATATATTTTTGTCCCATGGCGCTTATAAAAATATAGAGGAGTCCTTCTTCACCGTCTACGAAGACGATAGAGGTGCTTGAGCTTGAAAGTTGAGTCGTCTTGCACATATTGTCGCCTATGACAATTATCTGTGAGTATGGCAGTACAGCTTCGAGCATCGGGTTTGATGCCATCCCGGGGAAAGTGATGGAATAAGTTACCGTACCTGTGAATTGTTCTTGTTCTTGTTCTTGTGCTTGCAAGCTAAGGCAAGAAAAGCAGACTGTTAAGAACAGGGCTATAAATAACTGGTTTTTTTTCATGAGATATTGTTTTTTATTGTTATTATATTATCTTGGTATTCTGAACATTTTGTTCCATCTGATCTTCCCATTGAAGAGGGATTTCTCTTTATTGAGAGACAGCCATACGATAGCCGGAGTTCCTACTATATGGTCTTCAGGGACGAAGCCCCAGAAGCGGGAGTCGGCAGAGTTATGTCTGTTGTCGCCCATCATCCAATAGTAGTCCATTTTTACTGTATAATTATCTGTTTCTTCACCGTTGATATAAATTTTGCCGTTATCGATTTTAATATCGTTATTTTCATAAGTCTCGATAAGGCGTTTATACAGACAGATATTTGTAGGAGTAAGTTTAAGTACATCACCTTTTTTAGGGATATACAGTGGCCCGTATTCATCAATATTCCATCGGTAATTATTATCGTATGGAAACAGGTAAGAGATGCAGTTCTCTTTTTCGTAGTCTGAGGCTTTATGTAGAACTGGTGTTATGGATTCCACGATAGGATTAGTCAGAAGGGCTTTATAGGAGTCTTCGGTAAGGATGAGCACATATTCGCTTGAGGCGGGATTATAGATTGGGGTCTCGGTAATATCAAGGTTTTCAATCACAGAGCGGCGCAGCGGGGTGCCGTTAGTTTTAACCAGATATGTAAATTGCAGTTTGCCTTTATGATTTTCTTTAATGCCGTTGATATAAACATGGCCGTCGATAACTTGGAGGGTATCTCCGGGGATGCCTATACATCTTTTTATATAGGTCTCGCGTTTATCTACGGGGCGGGTGATAATCTCTCCAAAGTTTTGTTTGTCCGTATTAACTCTTTTATACCCGTATTTTCTAACGAGAGAGTAGTAGCTTGCGTTACTTTGAAAAGCAGTAGAAACGGTATCACCTTCAGGATAATTGAAGACGATGGGGGTAAAATTTTTAATTTTTGCGAGGGCCGGATATCTGTGATATTTCAGCTGTACGCATTCCATATAGGATTTTTTTGTCTTTGTCAGAGGCAGAGTATGTTGAACAAAAGGAAACGACAGCGGGGTCATTGGGGAGCGGGACCCGTATTTCATTTTATCTACGAACAGGTAGTCGCCTACGAGCAGGGATTTTTCCATGGATGAGGTGGGGATGGTATATGCTTCGAACATATACATTCGCAGGATGCTAACGGCCACAACAGCGAAGATTATGGCGTCGACCCATTCTCGAACGGTAGTCTTTTTAAAGACGGGACGCGGATTGTAGTATTTCTCCTTATTGCTGAAGCCGAGATAGGGGAAATATATGAAGGGCACGACGACGGCGAGGGCTTCCTGCCATAATTTAAATTTACCGTATGTTTTTGCCGTAGCGACTTCAAGTAAAAACATCATAAAGAACCCCATAAACGGGAGTATCAGGATGGCAAACCACCACATAGGTCTTTGGGTAATCTTAATCCAGACATAATAGTTATATATCGGGATCAGACTTTCCAACCACTTATGTCCGGCGTTTTCAAAGATTTTGAAAGCGAAGGCAGGAGTGAACCACTTGATAATCAGAAATGTTAGCATTACACTGTCCATGAAAAAAAATTTTATTGTGAGTGGCGATTAGTTGTTTATTTTGCCGTGTCTTCCGGTTTGACTTCTTCGAAGGAAGTGTCGGAGTCTGCAGCCTTATTATAGTTGGGGCGTTTGTCGTCGGAGGGATTGTTTGTTGTTTTATTGTCCATAGGGATAACAAAAAGCATGATGAGGTATAATAAACCGCCTCCTCCTGCGCATAGTAGAAGTACAATAAATATTAATCTGAAGATAACGGGGTCGATATCAAAATATTCGCCTAATCCGCCGCAGATACCTCCTATAACTTTGTTTTCTGAGCTTCTTGTAAGTTTTTTTGTTGCCATGATTTAAATTTTTTAGTTATTATATTAATTTATTAGACTGATTTTTATTGTTCCGGTTACGAAAATTTAGATAATATCTTTTATTTCAAAAACTCCTTTTTTCCCGATCAGCCTGTTTGCGACGAAGATCGCGCCTGCGGCGAGGGCATCGCGAGACGATAGAGAATGAGTAATAGTAATTGTTTCTAAGGGGGATTTGAAGTTGATGGAATGAATTCCGATAATTTCGCCTTCTCTAATACTTTTTATAGGTATGCCGTCGGGGTTGTGATAACTTTTATTGACTATTTCTTTCAGCGAGATAGCCGTGCCGCTTGGAGCATCTTTTTTATGGATGTGGTGTGTCTCGCTGATGTCTACCTTAAAAGAGCCTAAGTCGGCAGTTATTTGAGAAAGGTAATCGGCGGTTTTCATAAACACATTCATGCCAACAGAGAAGTTGGGGGCGTAGATAAATGTGTTGTCTGTTGCAAGACATTCCTTTTTAACTTCATCAAGTCTGTCGAGCCATCCTGTGGTCCCGCATACTACCGGCAGATAGATATCGAAGCATTTATAAATGTTTTCTACTGCCGTCTGTGGTGTAGAGAATTCAAAGGCGACATCGCATTGTTTGAGTTCTTCGAGGTTATTAATATAAGAAATACAATTTGTGGATTCTTTCCACCAAGTTCCATCGTGGTGTTAACAACACGGTCAGCAGCCCGACGAAGAACACTCTTGCCGACTTCAGTTGAACCGGTAAGAGAAATTTTGTTGACAAGTGT
>JAQVPY010000040.1 GCA_028701815.1 Bacteroidales bacterium
GCGATAACGATAGAGGTACGGCATTCCATAAGTTTTTCGAGGGCTTCGTGAACAGCTTTTTCAGATTCCGTATCGAGAGAAGATGTAGCTTCGTCGAGGAGGAGGATAGGCGGATTTTTAAGCAGGGCGCGGGCGATACTTATTCTTTGTTTCTGTCCCCCCGATAATTTTGTTCCCTTGTCGCCAATAATAGTGTTATAGCCGTCGGGGAGTTCCATAATAAAGTCGTGGGCGTTAGCTATTTTTGCCACGCGGATAACTTCATCGAGGTTGTAGTCTTTGATGCCGAAGGCTATATTAGCTGCCACGGAGTTGTTGAAGAGGATAGTGTCTTGTGTGACAATACCGAGCATGTTGCGCAGATCGTCAATACGCAAGTCGCGGATGGGTATATTGTCTACGTCGACTTCGCCGGAAGTGCAGTCGTAGAATCGCGGGATAAGGTTTAGGATAGTAGTTTTTCCGGCACCGGAAGGTCCCACTATAGCCACATTCTGTCCTTTTTGTATTTTCAGGTTGATATGTTTCAGCACGTCCGTGTCCTCATATTTAAAGCATACGTCTTTAAACTCTATGCTGTTGTCGAAGGTTTGTTTTCTGATAGCGTCCTGTTTTTCGACTATTACTTCTTCTGCCTGGAGTACTTCTTCAATACGGTCCATGGAGGCGGCACCTTTTTTAATATTGTAGTAGGCCTGAGTGATAGATTTTATCGGGGGCAGCAGTTGTGAGAAGATGGCGAGATATACTATAAGCACCGGTGCTGACAGTGAATTTCCTGAAAGGACGAGTGAGCCGCCGAACCATACGGCAATGACAGTGACGCATACGCCAAAAAACTCGCTGAGTGGTGTTGCGATATCGCGGATTCGATAGGTCTTTATCATCAGTTTGGTGTACTCTCTGTTGCTCTTGGCAAAATCTTCTGCGGCGGGGTCGATAGCGTTAAAAGCCTTGATGATTCTAAGTCCGTCGATGCTTTCTTCTATAATTGAAATCAACCCGCCCATCTTAGACTGTCCGCGTTTTGCGGTCAGTTTCAACGTGCGGCTGATTCTTCCGATAACGTAGCCGCTGATAGGGAGGAGAATGAATGCGAAGCAGGTGAGTTTAGGGCTCATCATGAGCAGCGTTATGATATAGAATAATATGGTGACGGGCTCGCGTATGATAAGGATTAGTGAGCCCATGACGGAGTTTTCAATCTCTTGGACGTCGGAGGTCAGACGGGTGATGATGTCACCTTTCTTCTTTGAAGAGTAATAGGAGATGGGGAGAATCAGCACTTTGTGATATAATTCGTTTCGCATAAGTTGCAATACGCCGTTGCGTATTGGAGCGATGCAGAACGACTCCATATATCTGAAAAAATTTTTCAGGAGGAATAATACTATTATTATTATAACAATGTATAAAAGCGCGGTTTGAGGCCCGGTGCTTTCAATGATGGAGTTAGTGTAATAATAGAAGTTGTCTTTTATCGTCTGCACCTGGAAGAAATTATCCCACGATAAGGGGTCAGGTTGAGTTATTGCAACACTTTTTGTTTTAAACAGAATCTCAAAAACGGGGATAAAAAAGGCGAAAGAGACGAGCGAAAAAATAACGGAGAGCATCGTGAATATAAACACAAGTGTTAGATTTCCTTTGTAATTTCGCAGATATTGCAGTATTTTTCTTAGATTCTTCATCAAAATTTTCTTAAGTGCAAAGTTAAACGAAATTCTTCAATAATCTTTATTTTATCTATAAAAAACGATATCTTTGCGCCATGGAAACGATTAGACAACAGAAAGTGCAGACTCTTATCCTTCATGAGATAGGAGAATACCTGAGAATTAAAACAGAAGAATGGGCACCGGGGATGATGCTTACCGTAACAAGAGTCGGTATCTCGCCGGATTTATCCATCGCGAAAGTATATGTTAGCATCTTCGGGAAGGAAGACCATGCCGGGGTGCTTACTGTTATTAAGGAAAAAACGAAGGAGATTAGGTATAATCTCGGCAGGAAAGTAGGGAAACAGATGAGAATTGTACCCGAGCTCGTGTTTTTTGAAGATGTGTCTCTTGACTATATAGAAAATATCGACAGGCTTCTTAAATCATGAGATTTCCTTTGTATATAGGATTTCGATATCTTAAGTCGAAGAAAAAACACAATGTGATTAATATTATCTCGTGGATTGCCGCCACCGGTATCGGTGTTACGACAGCCGCCCTGATAATAGTACTGTCGGTTTTTAACGGCTTTGAACAACTCGTAAGGTCTCTATATACTTCTTTTGATCCCGACATACAGATCTCCGCAAAGTTCGGAAAGACTTTTTCGCCGGCGACTGTTGATAAAGACAGAATATCTGCCTTGGATGATGTCACCGCCGTTTATGAGGTCGTTCAGGAGAACGTCTTGCTGAAAAATGACGACAAACAGATCATAGCCTCTTTTAAGGGCGTCGAGGACACATATTTCGACAGGGGGAAACTCTTCGACTATATTGTGGCCGGAGATGAAAAGACTATTAAGTTGGGATTCGGAGTGGTCGGTTTTGGTATAAGCTATTATCTCAATCTCAATAATTTCGACCTTCCCCGTCCTATTACCCTGATGGTCCCCAAAAGAACGGCTTCAAATCTGCTGAATCCACTTAATGCCTTCAATACTAAGGTGCTCCCCGTGGGTGCCGTGTTTTCGCTGCAACAGGAACTCGACGACAAATACCTTTTTGTCCCCGTCTCCATGGCACGTGAACTCCTGGATTATACCGATGAGGTCTCTTATCTCGAGGTCGCATTGGGCAACAGACAGAAAACAGGGGCCGTAAAAAAAGATATCCAACAGATCGTGGGCGACAACTTTGTAGTGAAGACTAATTTTGAATTGCAGGATACCCTCTATAAGATGATGCACGCCGAAAAGATCGCCGTATTTCTGATACTCGCCTTTATTATTCTGATATCAGCCTTTAATATTATTGGATCGCTGTCGATGCTGGTAATAAACAAGGAAAAAGATATCGCCATCCTTCATAGTATGGGCGCGACACTTAAAGATATAAAGAAAATATTCTTCAACGAAAGCCTGATGCTTACACTTATTGGCGCCTGCTCCGGTCTGGCAGTGGGCTTCGTTATCTGCCTGCTGCAACAGAAGTTCGGAATAATTACTTTCGGACAAGCCGACTCTTTCGTTATTAATAGCTATCCCGTATATATGATGTTCCCCGATTTTATCGTTGTATTGCTTACAGTTATACTCATAGGAATAGTCACCTCTCTAATCCCCGTCTCTAAACTGAAAGTCAAAGTAGATTACTGATTATAAAAAAAGTCTTTAAAAAAATTTGCTACTTTCTTAATATATTGTAAATTTGCAAACTCAAATTTTTAAGAAAAAAATATTAGTAAAATGGCAGCAATAGGTAAAATTAGAAAGTATTACGTAGTTTGCATGATTCTCATCGGGGTAGCTTTATTGGCTTTTATCGTCGGTGATTTTGGAAGAACAGGTAAAAACCCCGCAGACGTTCCGGTAGGAACAATAGACGGAGAGAAGATAACACAGAGGGATTTTGCATCGGAAGTTGACAGAATTACAACTGTTAGAAGTTTTGATACAGATCCGACCGCGCTTGCAGAGATGAGCTATAACATCAGACAATCTGTGTGGAACGACATGGTGAAACAAGCACTCTTGAATGAAGAATATGACAAGTTCGACATAAAAGTTTCCGTTGAAGAGTTAAATGACTTGATAAGAGGACCTAAACCTCACTCTTATATCGTTTCTAATTTTAAAGACCCTGCAACGGGGGCTGTTAACTATGAACAACTCAACTATTTCCTCGAAAACTTGAATAATCCTCAAATTATCAGTAGCGATATGAGACAGACTTATCTGTATATCGAATCCATGATTAAAAAGGAAACAGCAGAGAACAAGTATAATGCTCTTATTACCAAGGGCATATATGTTCCTACCGCTTTTGCACTTAAGGAACATAATGATAAGTTGACGAAATATGATGTTAAACTTGTCGCCAAGAGATATAAAACAGTTCAAGACTCTACCGTAGTTGCTTCTGAAGCTGATTATAAGAAGTATTATAATGATAATAAAGAGAACTTCAAGGTCGCTGAACTTGCGGACATCGCTTATGTGGAATATGATATCAAGCCGACGCAGGAAGATAAGGATGCTCTCATTGCTTCTATCAATTCTCTGTATGAAGAGTTTCAGACCACTCAAAATATCCAGGCTTTTGTAGCTTCTACTTCGGAGACTCAACTCTCAAATGCGTGGCTCTCGGCAGCAGATATGACTCCGGCCATGAGTGAAAAGGCTTTCAATGCCGAACCAGGTGATTTTATTCCTCCTTTCGAAGACAATGAACGGCTATGGTTTGCAAAGGTTATAGATGCTCAGAAACGCCCCGACTCTTTAAACGCTTCCCATATTTTAATCGCATATTCGGGCGCTCAAAATGCTTCAAGCGCTACAAGAACTAAAGAACAGGCACAGGCATTGTCAGACAGTCTCCTTAAAGTTGTTAAGAAAACTCCTGCTTCTTTTGCAGAAGTAGCTGCTCAATATTCAGACGACCCGTCGGTAAAAGATGAAGGCGGTAACCTCGGCTGGTTTACAGATGGAATGATGGTCGCCCCATTCAATGATTTTGCTATTGAGAATAAAGTCGGTACTATCGGCGTGGTTGAGACGGTGTTCGGATACCATATCGTTAAAGTCGACGACAAGACTGCTGATGTAGATAAGGTTAAAATGGCTATCGTTTCACGTACTATCGTTCCAAGCGAACAGACCTATACGAACGCATATCTGACTATGAGTAATTTTGCGGCTAATGTTAAGACTTGCGAAGAAATGGAAGCAGCAGCAGCTGAAAAAGGTTATAATGTTAAAACTTTTGACGCAGCAGAACGTATGACTCAAAATATCGTGGGAATTCCTAACTCTCGTGAGGTTATCAGATGGGCATTTAATAAAGATACCAAGGTCGGTCAGGTCTCCAAGATCTACGAATTTGAAGATAAACTCGTTGTCGCCGCTCTTAAGACACATCAACAAAAAGGCTATAAGTCTTTCGCAGATGCTAAAGAAGAGATGACCCCGTTTGTTTTAAGAGACAAGAAGGCTGAAGTTGTCGCACAGCAATTGCAAGAAGCAGTAACAGGCGCGAAGACTATCGATGAGGTAGCCGTTAAAGTTGATGAGCCTATAGAGTCTTCCGAAATAACAGGCAATATCTCCAATCTTGGAAAATTCGGCTCAGAGCCATTTGTTATCGGTGACATCTTCGGTGCTCCTGCCGATGTAGTCGGCGGTCCTGTAAAAGGCGAACAGGCTGCTTACGTTTTTGTTAAAACCTTGAAAGAATCCCCGGCTGAAAAGGCTGACTTCTCCGCTGACCAGCGCAGAATGGAATCCCAACTCGCGACGAGAGTTACACGCAGGGCTGTTCCGGAAATTCAGGAAAACGCTAAAATAACTGATAATAGAGATATCTTCTATTAATAGATAAGAAATATTTAATGAAAGATTTTTCTTTCATTAAGAGCATTTTGATACGCCCGTGCATTTGTTAAATGCCGGGCGTATGTTTTTGCAAACACACTCTTCCCCGACATATCAGGATCGGCACAGAAGAATAAATAGTCGTGACGCTCGTAATTTAATACCGCGTCAATGGAACTTACCGAAGGAATCCATATCGGTCCCGGAGGTAACCCCAAATATTTATAGGTGTTGTATGGGGAATCAAGCCTCTTGTGAGTCCTTAATACACGTCTTATCATCTGCCCCGTGTCGGCTAAAAAGACTAATGTGGGGTCGGCCTGGAGCATCATCTTCTGATTTAAACGGTTGATATAAACTCCGGCAATAGCCGGCCTGTCTTCATTTAAAAAGGTCTCCCTCTCTACAATAGACGCTAAGGTGATGACCTCTTCTATTGAGAAATCCATCGCTTCAG
The DNA here is from genome assembly GCA_028701815.1 of Bacteroidales bacterium. Lineage (GTDB taxonomy): Bacteria > Bacteroidota > Bacteroidia > Bacteroidales > BM520 > RGIG7150. Next base: position 5,990 of record JAQVPY010000040.1, read on the forward strand.
CCTTTTTTAAACGATCTTCCCAAAAGATGTCGCTCTCCTTTTTCATCCTTCTCCAGAACTGCTCTGCGTCGGCAGACCAGTAAAACTCGTAGGTGTTGGGGATAATCATCGTATATGCTGTCGATGGCGTTAGTCCTAAGGACTCAAGAAAAAGTCGGTTGGTATATGCCGACACTATTGATGCCGAATCTGCTGACAGCTGCTTTGCTATACTCCCCGCGAGAGTGTAGATGTCTTTGCTGCTGTTGAAAACGACTTTTACCGGCGTCTGACGTCCCGCAATAAGCAGAGAGACAATGTCTTTATTCGACATCCCCTCCATAATAATATATCTGCCGGACTTGATGTTTTCGGGGTATTTTTTCCATGTTGCATATTTGACAAACGCATCCGGATGTATTAATACGGAGTCTTCGGTGAGTTTTTTTCTTATGGTGTTAAAACTCGTGGTGTCTCTGATATAAAGAGAATATTGCGCCTTTTTGTTTTGCAGGGCGTTGCTTTTGAAAACCATGCAATAAACGGTGATGGCACACGCAGCTGTAATTACTGCAAGGGCACCGAAAATAGATAACAGGGTAATTAGGACTACTTTACGTTTTCTGTTTGCCATGACTTTATTCTTTATTTATTAGTTGATATGAGAACTGACTTTTCCATCTGTTGTCGATATAAAGCCATTCTTTTTTCTCGCCGCATCTGACGAAACCTTTTTTCTCAAAAAGACCGACGCATGTTGTGTTGTCCTCTTCAATGTCACAATACAGCTGTTTAAGATTTAATATTTCGAAAGCATAGTCTATTAGAATATTCAAGGCGTCAACTGCAAAATTGTTGCCTCTGTTCTTCTCGGAGATCATGATTCCTATCGCTGCTCTTCTATGTCGCGGATTGAAGTCGGTGAGGTCGATACATCCGACAGGCGTGTTGTCGGCCGACTTGTCGCAGATCATCAGTCGCAACTGTTTGGTTGTATAGATGTCGTAGTCTTTAGAGAAGTCTATATAAATGGCGATAGTGTCTTTAGAGTAGGGAGTAAGCGTGTTGCCGTACTGCCACAACTCGGGTGCATTTTCCCATGTATAGAGGATGTCGGCGTCTGAAGGCTCAAGGGCGCGAAGCAATATTCTGTCATTTTCAAGTTGTATCATAATATTATTTCTCCGTCAAAGACATGTAGGGGTTTTCCGCCGAGGAAAATATCTGTAAACATGTCGGTTTTTTTTGCAAAAGAAACGTTGTGAAAGCCGCCTTTATTGCATAGCTCTATTTTTCCTTCTGTGAGGTTTTTTATGGTGGCATAAGACAATGCTGCTGCCACGGAGCCGGTGCCGCAGCCGAGAGTTTCATCTTCTACGCCCCTTTCGTATGTGATTATCTTTAATGTGTTTACGCCGGTGATTTCCACAAAGTCGACATTACATCCGCCGTTTTCGGTATTGATGCTGTTGCGCAAGAACCTGCCTGTCTTGAGAATGTCAATTTTGTCAGTTGAATCTGTAAAAATGACATAGTGGGGACTGCCTGTGTTGATAAAAAATGCTTTGCAGGCTGAGAATATTTGTGTCGAAGTGTCTTTGGGAATAGGAATATATTGTGCCTGAGGGCAGTTGCGCATTGAGATCTCTAATGTGGGACTTTTTTTGAAGCAGTGTAACCCGTCGGAGGCTTCAAAGGTGTCGTTTTTAGCGATATTGTTAGCTATAGCATAATCTACAGAGCAGAGGCTGCCATTGCCGCAAAGGGTGTCACCGGAGCCGTCGGGGTTGTAAAAGGAGATTGCGAAGTTGTCTTGTGACGCCTTTATTATGATAAGCCCGTCGGCGCCGATTCCGAATCTTCTGTTACAGAGGGTGATAATGTCTTGGGTGCAAATAGCTTGATTCTCAGTGAGAATAAAGTCGTTGCCCGCACATTGATATTTACTGAATCGTATATTCATCGTTGTATTTTATCTTACAAAGAAAAAGTATAAAATACAAAGGTAATGTTTTTTTAACGACATTTAACAGACAATATCATAACATTTTAACAAAAAAATCGTTTTCTAAGCCGAGGACGAAAAATGGTACACTATTTGAGCATTTCGTCTCACTTTTTTATTAGGATATTAAATTTTTATCTTATGAGAAAGAGTATTTTAATTTCAATGATTTCGTTGATGATGGTTTCGCCCGTTTTTTCTTATGCACAAGCGGGAAGTGTTGATTTTGTAGATGCAGCGGAGAAGAGTGTCCATGCCGTTGTTCACGTTAAAACTGAGTTCGCAAGGAAAAACAACCTATATGATTTTTATTTTGATTTGAGTGATCTGTTCAAATATTTCGGTCAGGGAGGAGCAAACCAGGCGCCTGTAGTGGCTACGGGTTCCGGAGTGATTATCTCATCCGACGGATATATTGTCACCAACAACCATGTTGTACAGGATGCAATCAAGGTTGAGGTTACCTTAAACGATAAGAGGACATATACTGCGACGGTAGTGGGAACCGATTCCTCCACGGATTTGGCGGTGATAAAGATAGAAGAAAAGAATTTGCCCTATATGAGTTACGGTGATTCCGACAAGACTCGGATAGGGGAGTGGGTGTTGGCCATAGGTAATCCTTTGAATTTGACATCTACTGTTACGGCAGGGATTATTTCAGCCAAGGCGCGTAATATCAACCTGTTGCCCAATTCAGAATACGGCTCTGCCATCGAATCGTTTATACAGACTGATGCTGCGGTCAATCCCGGAAACAGTGGCGGCGCTTTAGTCAACACCAACGGTGACCTTATTGGAATTAATACGGCTATCGCGAGCGGCACAGGCTATTATGCGGGCTATTCCTTCGCTATTCCTGTCAACCTCGTTAAAAAGGTGGCAAAAGATATTATCGACTATGGCAAAGTTCAAAGAGCTATATTGGGTGTTTCGATAAGCAATATTACCGATGATTTTGCTAAAAAAGAAGGGCTGAAAGTCCTCGACGGCGCATACGTCAGTGGCGTATCAGAATCAGGAAATGCGGCCAAGGCGGGTATAAAAGAGGGTGATATCATCGTCGGAATGGACGGTAAGGACATCACTTCTACGTCGGAACTGCTGGAAAGCATCGGTCAGCGTAGGCCTAATGAGACTGTGGCTGTAACGGTGAACAGAGATGGGAAAATAATAAATTATAATGTCTTGCTTGCGGGTCAGACAACGACGAAAACGCTTGCTGCTACAGGCGGAACAAAGAATGATGTTCTCGGAGCCGAAATAAAAAATGCAACAAATTCCGATCTTGCAAAATATAATTCGCAAAATGGCGTTATAATAACTAAGATATATGGTGATCCATTGAAATCTGCAGGCGTAAAAGAAGGGTTTCTTATCACGAAGATAGACAATTCTTCCATACGCAGTGTGGAGCAGTTGACGGAACTTTTATCATCCAAGAACGGTGGCGTTTTGATGGAAGGTAAATACGGCAACGGTTCAAAGGCTTACTACGGATTCGGCATATAGAGCCGAAAAAGCAAGTGTTAACTAATAGTGATATATGTAAATAATTTTATACGATGCGCCAATTAAAAATTTCTAAATCAATTACCAACAGGGAAGTTGCCGCGTTGGACAAATATTTGTCCGACATAAGCAAGGAACAGTTGATTACCCCGGAAGAAGAGGTGGAGCTTGCTCAGAAGATAAAAGCAGGAGATGATCAAGCATTAGAGAGACTGGTTAATGCCAATCTTCGTTTTGTGGTTTCTGTAGCCAAACAGTATCAGAACCAGGGACTCAGTCTCCCCGATTTGATTAATGAGGGCAATGTGGGCTTGATAAAAGCCGCCAGAAAGTTTGATGAAACGAGGGGCTTTAAATTCATCTCGTATGCTGTATGGTGGATAAGACAATCCATTTTGCAGGCTCTGGCCGAGCAGTCGAGAATTGTTAGACTTCCTCTGAATCAGGTAGGTACAATTAGCAAGATAAAGAAGGAATATTCCCGTCTTGAACAAAATCTCCAGAGGGTGCCGTCTGCAGCAGAGATCGCGGACAGTCTTGACATCCCCGATAATAAAATAGATTCTGCTTTCAGAATGAATCTGAAGACGGTTTCCGTAGATGCTCCATTGCCGAATGAGGAAGGCAACTGTCTGTTGGATGTGCTGAACAGCAATTCCAATCCGGACCCCGATTCATCATTGCTCGATGAGTCATTGTCTTTGGAAATACAGCGTTCTTTGTCGTTACTCAGCGACAAGGAGAGGGAAATCCTTATGCTGCATTTCGGTATTGGCATAGGCTACAGCCTTACTCTCGAAGAGATAGGCACTAAATATGGTCTTACTCGCGAAAGAGTCCGTCAAATTAAGGAGAAGGCATTAAGAAGACTGCGCTCAAATGCAAAATGTAATAATCTGAAACCTTTTTTGGGATAAGATAATTAATTTATTATCTTTGCAGATTGTACATTTATGATAAAAAGAGTATGAGCCAGACGAGGTATGTTTTTGTTACAGGTGGCGTTGCGTCATCTTTAGGGAAGGGTATTGTGGCCGCTTCCCTCGGGAATTTGCTTAAAGCACGCGGTTTTAGCGTAGCTATTCAAAAATTGGATCCTTATATCAACGTGGACCCGGGGACCCTCAATCCGTATGAACATGGAGAATGTTATGTTACGGAAGACGGCGCGGAGACAGACCTCGACCTTGGTCACTATGAGAGATTTCTTAATGTTCCAACTTCCATTCATAACAATGTTACTACCGGTAAAGTCTATAAGGCGGTAATCGAAAAGGAGCGCAGAGGCGACTTTCTGGGGAAAACCGTACAGGTTATCCCTCATATCACCGATGAAATTCAAAACTGGATTAAGACATTGGCGAGAACGGGAAACTACGATTTCGTGATTACAGAGATAGGCGGAACAGTCGGCGACATTGAGTCGCTGCCATATATTGAAGCCGTCCGTCAGATGAAATGGGAACTCGGCTCAAAATGTGTCTCTATCCACCTTACCCTCGTGCCTTATCTCAAGGCTGCAGGAGAACTGAAGACGAAACCGACACAACATTCCGTGAAGGCTCTTCTGGAACAGGGATTGCAGCCCGATATTATCGTTTGCCGTACCGAACTCGATCTGTCGGAGTCGATAAGAAGGAAAATAGCACTTTTCTGTAACGTCTCATACGAGGCAGTCGTCCAATCTATTGATGCCGAATCCATTTACGAGGTGCCTCTTAATTTGTTAAAAGAAGGCCTCGACGTTCAAGTGCTTAAGTCAACCCAATGTACTAATTATCCCGAACCGGATATGAAGCAGTGGGAAGATTTCCTTTATAGACTTAAACACCCTAAATATGAGGTTGATGTTGCCCTCGTCGGCAAATATACCGCGTTGAAAGACGCTTATAAATCCATATTGGAGGCATTCTGCCATGCGGGTGCTTCAAACCTTTGCAAGGTCAATGTTCATCGTATCAGCTCTGAAGATATTGAAAGAGGTTCTACCGAGGACTTCTTAAAAGGCATGAATGCTATTCTTGTGGCGCCGGGCTTCGGCGATCGCGGAATAGAAGGAAAAATCAGCGCAATAAAATACGCCAGAGAGAATAATATCCCTTTCCTTGGAATATGCCTCGGTATGCAATGTTCGGTTATCGAATTTGCCAGAGATGTGCTGCACCTCGAAGGCGCACACTCTACAGAGATCAATCCCGACACAAAGTACCCCGTTATTGATATTATGGAAGAACAAAAGAAACTTGCCAACCTCGGCGGAACCATGAGACTCGGTAATTACGATTGCTTCCTTGTGGAAAACACACTCGTAAGAAAGATATACGGAAAAGCAGAAATCAAAGAACGTCATCGTCATAGATATGAATTTAATAATGAGTTTCTCGATATGTTTAAGGAAAAAGGTATGTGCTTCTCCGGTGTTAACCTAAGAGATAAACTGATGGAAGTGGTGGAGTTGCCTTCTCACCCATGGTTTATTGGTGTTCAATTTCATCCCGAATATAGAAGTACCGTGCTCTCCCCGCATCCGTTGTTCGTGGATTTTGTGAGAGCCGCAATCGATAACGCAAAAAAGAAATAAATAATACAATTAATATATTTAAGAAATACGAGTAGATGAGTAAGAGTAATGTTATCGGACTGATAGTTATCTTCGCATTGATGGGCGGATACTTTTGGTGGACGATGAAACCGATGTCGGAAGAACAGAGAATCGCAGCAGAAAGAAGGGCGGATTCACTTGTCCGCGTACAAATGAGAGAAGACTCCATCCGCCTTACACGTGAGGCAATGGCTGAAGTCGAAAAGAATATGACCTCAATGGCCGAGGCAGACAGCGTAGTTACAGGACAACTTGTCGACCAGTACGGCGCTTTCGCCCAGGCACGAATAGCGACAGATGAATATTATACCGTAGAATCAGAAAAACTGAAAATAACATTCTCAAACCTCGGAGGGAAAATTTATTCGGTACAACTGAAGGAATTTCACACCTACGACTCCTTGCCTCTGATACTCTTTGAGGGCAATACCAACCTCTTCGGGCTCGACTTCTTTTCTAATAACCGACTGATTGAAACGGATAAGTTCTATTTTACCCCTGTGGAGTATTCGGAACCCCTCGTCGTAGAAGATGAAAATGGCGTCGACTTCGCCATGCGACTTTATCCTACCGTTGACGACGCAGTGTGCTATGATAAGTATATCGAATATATGTATCATGTCCCCTACGACGATTATCTGATCGATATCGACGTGAATATAGTGGGCATGCAGGATGTCATAGCTTCTCACCACGGATTTATCGAGATGGGCTGGTCTTTAGACCTCCGTCAGCAGGAAAAACAAAAAGAGAACAGACTCAACGGAACCAATGTGTTCTATAAGTTCTACGGCGATGAGGATGTGAATAAACTAACCGAGAATAAAGACGGTGAGAAGAAACTGCCCGTCAAGATAGAATGGATTTCCTATAAACAACAGTTCTTTACTACATCTCTTATTGCCCGCGATGACGACAGCTTCCTCTCAGGAAACGTCTATGTCTATAAGGATAACGAAAAGAATAATACAGTCGACAGATATATCAAAACCATGAAGTCGGAGCTGACACTCCCGTATAGCGGCGGCGATAACGAAACTTTTAGCATGTCGATGTATATGGGCCCGAATAAGTTTAAAGAACTCAAGAAATATGATATCGGCCTCGAAGATCAAATCAACCTCGGCGGATTTTTCCTCGTAAGATGGATTAACAGATACGGCGTTCTGACAGTGTTTAATTTTCTGGAACGCTTTAACTGGAATTATGGTATCGTAATCCTCGTACTTACCGTCTTGCTGAAACTCTTACTCTTCCCAATAACCTATAAATCCTATCTCAACGGTGCCAAAATGAAGGCCCTGAAACCCGAAGTGGATGCTATCAATGCGAAATATCCGAGTCAGGATGACGCTATGAAAAAGCAACAGGCTACTATGGAGATGTATAAGAAGTTCGGAGTAAATCCCATGTCGGGATGCCTGCCGCAATTGCTGCAGTTCCCTATCCTGATCGCGATGTTCCGCTTCTTCCCCGTGTCATTTGAGCTTCGTCAACAGTCGTTCCTATGGGCAACCGACCTGTCTACTTATGACTCAATTCTCGACCTGTCGTTTAACATCCCATTCTATGGCGACCACGTAAGTTTGTTTACCCTGTTGATGACAGCTTCTACAGTAGTATATACGTTGCTGAATAACAAAACGATGGGACAGACTAATCAGCCCGGTATGAAATTTATGACGTATGTTATGCCGATTATGTTCCTCGGACTGTTTAACAGCTATTCCGCCGGCTTGAGCTACTATTATCTGCTGGCTAATATCATTACCTTCCTGCAGATGTTTATCATAGGAAAGATAGAAACACCTGAAAAACTCAGAGCTGCAATGCTTGTAAAAGCATCTCAGAAGAAGACAAAATCGAAGAAATCGAAATGGCAGCAGCGCCTTGAGGATATGCAACGCATACAACAACAGCAGGCAAGAGAAAACGCAAAAAGAAAATAATAAAAAACTTATATCATGAAAAAGATCTTTTTATCAATGTTGGTTGTCGCTCTTTGCATAACCTCATTCGGACAAACGGAGAAAAACGGTCCTTCTATTAAATTTGATAAAACCATGCACAATTTCGGCGAAATCCTCGCCGGCTCGAATAGCGTTACTCATGATTTTACCTTTACCAATGATGGCGACGAACCTCTTATGATTACCAACTGTAAGGCAACATGCGGATGTACTGTTCCTAAATGGACAAAAGAACCCGTGATGCCCGGACAGACCGGAAC
>JAQVPY010000188.1 GCA_028701815.1 Bacteroidales bacterium
CCTTCATCAACTCTTCTACAATTCCTATCCTTATTTTAACAAAATTCATCGCCTCAACATACAACCCCTGGCCAATATTAATACTGCCCTTAACACCGAAACAAAGTGAGATCCCGTGTATTACATCAATATTTTTCATGTTTACCTCATATATCTCTAATAAAATCGTGAGAGCAGCATCAATATTAATCTCGGCTTTCGATAAATTATCCAGGCGCGTATAGACATCGCTTAAATAGAAAAACAGCGAAGCCTTTAGATACTTCTCGGGAATAGAGTCTCCTTTTGTATTACAATAATCCACCAAAAACGGTCGTAAGATCTGTAAAAACACCAGTTGTCGATCATTATTGCAGCAGCCCTCCATCTCTCTATACACATCAAACAAGAGCAAATTATACAAATCGAAATCATCATACTCGTGATCGACAAGTAATTCATCAAAAACCAAATTTATCTCATCATTACTCGTCGCCTCTGCGATCCTCTCAGCAATTATTTTACCGACTGGATTAGTTTCCATAGCACCTCCTTTTTATTCTTAATCCTATATCAATCAACATGTCGCCCTCTAAAAGCCCCAAACTTATTAACAAGTTATTAACATCGCTTTAAATAGGTAAAAAAAGAGTATCTTTGCGCCATGATCAAAATATCATTTCAGACATTTGGCTGCAAGCTCAACTTTTCAGAGACGACATCAATATTGTCACATATAGAAGGGATAGAGACGGTATCTGTAAAAGACGCCGACATACATATTATACATTCATGTACAGTTACGGAGCATGCGGAGAAGAAATGCCGTCAGGCCATTCGTCACGCAGCCACGGTCAATCCGGACGTTAACATCATAGTTATGGGCTGTTACTCGCAACTGCGTCCTGAGGAGATAGAGGATTTACCCAATGTAGTGCTGATTTGCGGCAATGAAAGCAAGTTCAAACTCGGTGAATACATTAACGACTTCAAAATAAAGAAAGAGGTGACAGAGAAGGTACACAACGACAACCCTCAGCAATTTTTATTTCACCCTTCCGTGTCGAGTTCCGCCCGCACGAGGACATTTCTCAAGATTCAGGACGGGTGTGATTACTTCTGTACTTACTGTGCTGTTCCTTATGCCCGCGGACGTAGTCGCAGCGACACTACGGAAAACACGATGAGACAGGTTAAGGAAGCCGTTGTCTCAGGCACAAAAGAGATTGTCATAAGCGGAGTCAACATAGGAGATTTCGGCAGGAAAAACGGAGAGGATCTTTACGGGCTATTAAAAGAGATGTGCGAAATCGATGGGTTGGAGCGTATAAGAATTTCATCTATTGAGCCCAATCTTCTCGAAACTCGCATATTAGAATTAGCCGTCGAGAAGAATATCGTTATGCCCCACTTTCATATCCCGTTGCAGGCAGGAACGGATAAGATACTAAAGCTTATGAAACGTCATTACGACACTCGATTTTTTGCCGACAAGGTCAACGAAGTAAAGCGGTTTATGCCAGACGCATGTATCGCCGTCGACCTTATCACCGGATTCCCGGGGGAAAATGATAGCGACTTCATGGATACGCTATCTTTTATAAAATCCATACCTCTTTCCTACCTGCATATCTTCTCCTATTCCGACCGGCCCGATGCACTCGCAAGCAAATATCCGGAAAAAGTCAGCAACGAAACAATAATAGAAAGGAGTCACCTCCTCCATGAGCTTTCAGCCGAGATGATGGAAACTTTCACCGCTTCCTTTAGAGGAAAGAAGCGTAAAGTGCTATTTGAGACACGAAATCAAGCGGGAAAATGGACCGGATGGACTGATAATTATATCCGGGTAGAATATGCTTCAGATGAAAATTTACGCAATAAAATCATCGAAGTCGCTGTAAATTAACGACAAATGTCGCATACAGGCTGTTGAAAAACCTGTCGATAATATTTTTTTTAAACAAAATGTATATATTTTCAAAAAAATGCGTACATTTGCAAACTTTTTTTTGATAATTATATATAATAGATAACAGTCATGAGCAAGCAAGCATTATTACAGTATGTTGACGGTTTGACGGAAATGAAAGAATATCCTGCATTTCAAGCCGGTGATACCATTACGGTTGCATATAGAATCGTAGAAGGCAGTAAAGAGAGACTACAAAAATATCAGGGTGTTGTTTTACAACGTAAAGGCGAAGGCATAACAGCCACATTTACAGTTCGTAAAATGTCGGGGAATGTAGGTGTTGAAAGAATATTTCCTATTGCTTCACCATTTATTGACTCCATTGAAGTTAACAAACACGGCAAAGTAAGAAGAGCAAGAATATTCTACTTAAGAGCCCTTAAAGGTAAAAAGGCAAGAATTAAAGAAAGAAGATACTAAGATATTTTTGTATGAAGTTAAAAAGGAGCTGTCTGAACGACAGCTTTTTTTATGCCTTTCCGAGCAGGACTTTTGCGTTTTTAAGTGCTTCCGGGCCGGTATGTTCACCGCTGATCATGGCAGCGATAGCCTTTACTCTGCCGTTGTAGTCGAGTTTGTTAACCTTAGTATAAGTTCTATCATTAGAAATTTCCTTAAACACCAGGTATTGATTATTAGCTTTAGCTGCTATCTGAGGGAGGTGCGTTATTGCGATCACCTGAATATTATGGGATATTTCTTCGAGTTTCATAGCTACGGCCGCGGCGGTGGCACCTGAAATGCCGCTGTCGATTTCATCGAAGATCACTGTTGGGATGGCATTTTTCATGGCGATAACCGATTTCAGGGCGAGCATCACACGCGAAAGTTCTCCACCGGAAGCGACATTAGCCAGAGGGAGGACCTCACTGCCGATATTTGCAGAAAACATAAATTCCACAAAGTCGTTTCCCGAATTGGTGTAATCGTCTGTTGAAGTGAGGCTAATAACGAAATGATTATTGGGGATGCCGAGACTTTTCAATATTTCCGAGATCTGCGTCGACATAAGTAAGGCGTTATTCTTACGCTGCGCCGACAATTTGGCAGCGAGACTTCTAACGATTTCAAATGACGTTTTTTTCTCTTTCTCGAGAGAAAGAATCTGCTCGTGTAAATCGTCGGTATTTTGGAGGTTACGCGTCATTTCGTGATGAATATCGATAAGAGCATTTACGTCTTCAACTTTATGTTTATGCAGCAATTTATTAATAAAATCGAGGCGCTCACGCAATTCGTCGGCTCTGAACCTATCTCCAACGATTCTGTTGTTGATACTGTCTATCTCACTCAGGATATCTTTCAATTCTATATAACAGCTGTTGAGACGCTCCGTAAGTTGTTCTCCCTTTTCTATCAAAGAGCCGATTTCGGAGATATTGTTTCTCACGGCATAAAGCATACCCGTAATCCCTTCCTGCATATCGTCGCCGGAAAGCATTTGTGAGGACGACGACAACTTTTCCTTCAAAAGTTCGCTGTTATCAAGAACAGCAAGTTCCTGTTCGACTATTTTATCTTCGTCAGGTTGAAGCACAGCCTCGTCGAGTTCCTTGTTAAGAAACTCATAATAATCCTGT
>JAQVPY010000189.1 GCA_028701815.1 Bacteroidales bacterium
CTCCCTTTTTCAGGCTTTCACGATACTCTTTCAGCTCTTTCTGACGTTTTTTCTGTGGCCGTATCATTTCGGGCCATGCCAATTTATTACATATACCCATGATACTCATTCTTTTTGCGGCACTTTCAATAGGCCCAAGAATGGTAATATATGGGTTTACAGCTGCTTGCAGGAAGGCGTTAGCAGTGCCGCTCACAAAAGAAGCGATAAGAAACAGAATATAACTTTCTGTTTTTGCGGAGAATAAAAACAGCGCGAAAGCGGCTGCAAAGATCAGAAAAGATAAAGCCATGGTCTTTTTATATCCTATCTTTGCGATAGTCATAGCTGCAGGATAGCCCCATATTAAAAACGGGACAAATGTTGCGGCTAAAAGCAGGTAAGCCACACCTGCCGAAAGACTCAATGAATCTTTTAAAACCGGAATCAAAAAAGAATTGATGCCGAGAGCAAATCCCAATGAGAAAAATAGCAGTCCCACGAAAGCCAATGGGAGAGCGTAATTTGTTTTTCTTGTTTCTTTCATTTCTTATAATATTAAATACATTAAAAATCCAAACCTATTGAAAAATGCCAGCCCTGATCAGATACAGCCCAATCTTCAACCCCCCAGCCGTAGTCGACTCTCAGAAAATATCCTAAGATAGCCGCTCTTGCGCCGGCGCCGAAGCCTAAGATAAAAGGCTCTTTTTGAGTTATGACTTCTATATACATCGGCGGCTCGCTGTAAGTGTCCTTATAAAAAGAGTTTTCTTCCGAATAGGGGGTTAATCCGTTCCATGCGGTACCTATGTCGGTAAAACCGACTAACTGTATGGAATTTAAAAACTTGCTCTTTATAGGACGATTGAATAAGTATCTGAAAACCGGAAATCTTAATTCTGCGTTTAAGACGATAAAATTAGGACCGTTACGGGTATTTTGAGAAAAACCGCGCATATTGGTTGCCAGGGTCTGATAGGCGTAGTTTATGTCGGTATTTAATTCATTGTCGTAGTTATATCTCGGAATTATCCAGTTGTCGACGCCACCCATATAATAAATAAGCCGGTCGGTGCCGAGAGAAGTGCTGCCTGCAATACGCCAGGCGAAAATCATCTGACGGTGGATTCTTTGATAGTTTCTGAAGTCGAAGCCGAAGACCATAAGGTTATGATTTTCTTTTGCAACCTTCTGGTAAAATTCGCCAAAGACTTTAAATCTTGTGCCGAGGAGCAAATTTTGAGCTATGCTGTAGCTGTTGTCAAAAACGAGCTCTCCTTTGGCGCCGACCCAGTTGCTGTTGGTAACAGGTTCTGCTATGGAGGCGATGTTTTCAACATTGGTATAAATCTGTTTGTCGTTGCGTACTGTGGCCGTCCCGCTGATATACAGGTAGTCGTTAAAAGGCCATGTAAGCTTATACATAAACTCGTGCGTTCTGTTTTTCAGCGTTTGTGTGTAATAGTAGTTTGTCGAAACATCTGTAAAACGATGGAAGATAATTTCTCTGTCGAGGCGGTGTTTTAAGTTGGAAAATGTAAGCGCGTATTCGTTATTTACAAGGTCGGTAGAAATATTGACTCCGGCGCTCATAGTATAATCTTCCATCAAATCTGTAAGTCCGGTACCTACAAGAACGTTTAAACCTGAATAAAGGTAGATGGGACTTGATCCGCCGGAAAACTGCTGGTAGGAATAATTCATTGAAGAGAAGTCCACCTGTGTAATCAACTGATTTATGTAGAAATGTAAATTATAGTATTTCCATTTGTCGGGGAGCTCTTCCTCAGCTTCTGTATGCAGTTGTTTTGAGAGATTTGCTTCTTCCGAAATATCCGTGTCTTCATCATGCGGAGATGATGCGTATTGTGTAGGTAAGTCGGGGTTAGTATCCTTTTTGTCAACATTAAAAAAACGATGTCTTGCTTTTCTTGTGGGGACAAGCATTTTGATGGAGTCGGCATAGATTTGTTGCTTGCGATACGAAGTTTTGCCGGCAGTCCCTGTGGAAAAATCATCTAATTCTTCGGAGAGCAAGTTAGGGATATTTTGTTCTTCAACATAAGAGATATAATTCGATTGACTTACCGACAACACTTTATCGTTAAAAACGTCATAATCTTGGATATTTGTCGTCTTATCGGTCAAGGCTTTTGTCTTCAAAAAATAGTTATAATGTGTGGTTGTATCGACGAAGTAGATGATGCTGTCGAAGTCGCCGACATACAGGTTGTTTATTCCGTTTTTATCGGAGAGATAAAGAAAGCGGTTATCTCTTACCTTCTTGGGGTCTGTTTCGTTGGCATTCGCCGTTTTGGTCATCTGTCGTATGGAGGACGGGTCGAGCACATTCATCACGAAGATATCGTGGTTTGGATTGATATTTGTTTTGGCGTTGTTGCTGTTTTCGTTGTTGCTGTTTCTATTTGAGGCGAAGGCTATATCTCCCTTATCGTTGATAAAAGTCGGATTATAGTCATTATATATGTCGTCGGTAAGTGGGGTAGCGACGCCGGAGACGATATTCCACAGGAAGAGGTCGGAATGGCCTCCCTTAGTCGCCGAAAACACGATATGGGAACCGTTAGGAGAATAGGTCATATCAAGTACTTTCTGGAACCCGAGACTTGAGAACTGGTGATTTTGCAGAAAGAGGTAATTTTTCTTATTGTCGCCGTTCATGTCATAGAAGAAGAGTTTTGTACCGCCCTGTTCTTCGGAGGCTATAGCGAGGATAGGCTTCGAAGGGTGCCAGGCTACTATGGGAAAGGTGTTGTCTGCGAGGTTGTTACTTCTATATCCGACTTTATAGATACGTTGTATGGTGCCATTGGCAACATTTTTCACATATAATTTTTTTAGTCCGTTTTCTGTGGTTGTATAGGTAAAAAGCGAGCCGTCGCAACTGTATTTAACGTTGTCGAAGGAGATATGTTTTCTCTTTTTATTTGATAGGACTACATTTTCCGGTTTCTGAGCGGAAGGTTCCGTGGCATACATTTCAGTATAATATTTACGCCATGCTTTTTCGAGGTTTTTATAAGACAGGTTCAAAACGGTTTCGAAACAAGTGTATTCATTTGAATTTCTGCGTTTTGTGCTTCTTACACAGTCGTTGATAGCGGATTCTCCGTAGGTGTCGGCTATAAATTTCCAAATGGAGTGACCTGTAAGGGTGGCGTATTCCGACTGTACATGTTTGATTTTTTTAAGGTTTTTGCTTTGAAACAGCTCCTTAAAGGATGCGTCGATGTCTGTAGTCCAGTTTTCGGAGCAATAAGAAGCGAGTCCGTCGATAAACCAATCGCTTTCATTGTCGGTTGAGGCCACCTCCACATTACTCATAAAGCCGCTGCCGTTGATAGCTGTTTCAACGACGAGTTTACAGACGGCGGCTTTAAGTTGGCGTTCAAAATCGCAGATATCACCGTTAAAATAGACAAAGATCTTGCGACCTATGATATGGGCTACACCGCCGGTATTATAGGAAGAGTTTGCGAGGGTACCGAGG
>JAQVPY010000190.1 GCA_028701815.1 Bacteroidales bacterium
CAACCACTGATGCACAGGCTCCTGTACCGCAAGCTAACGTTTCGCCTGAACCGCGTTCCCAGACTCGCATACTTATTGTATGTCGATCTTGAATATTGACAAACTCTGTATTGATACGATTAGGGAACATAGTGTGATTTTCGAACAAGGGACCAACAGAGGAGAGGTCCACTTTTTCAATGTCATCAACAAAAACTACTGCGTGAGGATTTCCCATTGAGATACAGGTCACATGCCATAGAGCACAGCCAATATTAATAGCTTCTCCTATACATGAAGGTTTCTCCAGCAGTACAGGGATCTTTTCAGGGTTTAATTCGGGTTTGCCCATATCAACAGTAACCGAAATTACATGTGTTTGTTGTGTATGTAACTGTAAATAACGAAGTCCCGCCTGTGTTTCGATTACGAGGTTTGTTTTGTTCGTTAGACCTCTATCATATAAAAATTTTCCTACACATCTTATGCCATTGCCACACATTTCCGCTTGTGAACCATCAGCATTGTAGATATCCATACGGAAGTCTGCATTAACTGAGCCGCTGATACAAATAAGACCGTCTCCGCCAACGCCAAAATGTCGATCCGATAACCGAACCGACAAAGTTGATGGATCATAAATAGTTTGCGAGAGGCAATCAACATAGATATAATCATTACCTAATCCATGCATTTTTGTAAATTTTATAGAATTATTCATCATATTTCTCCATCATTGCTATGAAATACTGGGCTACAACTGCCATTTCGGTGCACGTATCCATGCTTTTCCGCTGAATTAGTCTGTGAGCTTCTTTCTCACTAATGTTTTCTTTCTCCATTAGCAGTGCTTTTGCTTTTTTCAGCAATTCTTCTTTATCTTTATTTCTTCTAGGAAGTGTTTTTTGCAGATGCTTTTCTTCCAATTGTGCAAGCATTCTTACAGAGCCGCAAAGCATACTTCTGTTTACTGGTGTGGGAAGACTGAAAAAAATTTCATTGTCACATAGTTCAATTTGCGCCGGTTTGGCAAGCACAAGTACTGAAGCAGAATTTTCAAGATCAAAAGCAAGGTTTGAAGCTGGCATATCGTGCAGTTTATAACCACAGATAACGATACCGCCGCCCATATAATTAATGGAACGAATGACTTCGCCTCCGCTTCGGCAGCGGTACCTCACTGTTATCCCGCTTGATTCAAGCATTTCTGTTATGAAGTTGATGCTTTTTTCACTTTCGAATGCAACAACTATTCTGTTCACAAGATCACCTCTTTATAAATTTGAAAGGATTAATAATTGATCATATATTTTTCAATTTCCCAGCTGCTTACACGAGTGCGATATTCGTCAAATTCGTTTAATTTACCCGTTACATACTGATTTATAACATGAGAACCTAAAGTCTCACAAATAAGTTTATCCTCTTTCATCATTGTAATTGCATCTAAAAGCGAAGCGGGAAGGCTGTCAATACCGTTTGCTTTGCGTGTTTCAGCGCTCATTGTAAAAATATTCTCAGTGATTTCAGGCGGCGGAGTCAGTCCCTTCTCAATTCCGTCAAGCCCGGCGGCCAGACAGACTGCCATAGCAAGGTATGGATTGCAAGACGGATCCGGAGTGCGGAATTCGAGACGGGTGCCCTGACCGCGTGCCGCGGGTACTCTTATTAAGGCGCTTCGGTTTGTTGATGACCATGACAGATAACAGGGCGCCTCATAGCCTGGAACAAGACGCTTATAAGAGTTTACCAGTGGACAGGTTATTGCGACCATACTCTTAACATGCGCCAGAAGACCGGCAATGAAGCTGTATGCTTCTTTAGAGAGTTTCCTCTCATCCGTCTCATCGAAGAATATGTTCTTTCCATCCTTAAACAAAGACATATTGGTATGCATTCCGGAACCATTTACACCAAATATTGGCTTTGGCATAAATGTAGCGTGAAGCCCGTTTTTCTGGGCCAGTGATTTGACAGCAAGCTTGAAAGTCATGACATTATCGGCTGTCTTAAGAGCGTCTGTGTACTTGAAGTCAATCTCATGCTGCCCTGCAGCAACCTCGTGATGGGATGCTTCAATTTCAAAATCCATCGCTTCCAAAGCTAGACAAATTTCACGACGGGTGCCTTCGCCCAGATCCAAGGGGCCCAGATCAAAATAACCGGCCTCATCACCTGTATCAATAGTCGGTTTGCCTTTTTCGTCTGTCAGAAACAAGAAAAATTCACACTCAGGTCCCACATTAAAGGTGTATCCCAAATCGGCTGCTTTTTTAAGGACACATTTGAGAACATATCTGGGATCTCCCACAAAAGGTGTACCGTCGGGATTATAAACATCGCAGATTAAACGCGCTACTTTTCCCTGCTGCGGCCTCCATGGCAAAATAGTAAAGCTGTCCAGATCCGGGTACAAATATTGATCGGATTCCTCAATACGTACAAAGCCTTCGATGGAACTTCCGTCTATTGATATTTGATTGTTAACAGCTTTTTCAATCTGTGATTTTGTAATCGCTACATTTTTGAGCTGGCCAAAAATGTCAGTGAACTGCATACGGATAAAGTTAATATCCGATTTTTCGTCTCTAACCAGATTAACAATGTCTTCTTTTGAATATTTACTCATTTTATTGCCTCCTTTTGACAAATCAACCGAATAAAAAAAGAGCAAAGGTACTTCCCAAAGGAGCACCTTTGCTCTTTTATGTATACATTATACATGGATATTTTTCATTTGTCAATATTATTTATAAAGAAAATCATTTTTTTAATGTTGCTTTACAGAGTTCTTTTTTCACTAAAGTTTTCATATTAAATGTTATTCGTTGTCTTGCTATAGTATAATCCAAACCGGTTGTTCTAAAAAGTAACTTGTAAAAGCAAAGTACGCGATCTTTCTAATTCCTTTTTAAAACAACCATAACAAGTAAACAAAGATTATCCTTATCATAAAGGCAGCAATAAAAACCTCATGCTTTTTGTGCCAGGCCGTATTGGTACATCCTCGGCTGAGTTGGGAGTACCGGTGGTATATGCGGAGATCAGTATGTTTTGCGCGGTCTGCGAGGTATCGTACAGTGCGGCTGGGTATATGCCGGAGCTATCCTAAGACAGTCACATGTTTCAGGATTTTGTCGAATCCGATATATACTATGGAGCTGTTTTTGAGAACGAAAAGACAAGATTATACAGACCTGAGATTCTCTTAAATCGAAAAAAAATTCTAAATAGATATCTGTGATTCCGCGGAAGAGGTGTTCGATACAATCGGCGTCTATGACATGTCGGACCCGGGGCTGACCTTAAGCGTTGACATAATGCATCGAAGAGCTCTCTGCACCATTGATGTATAAAAAGCCAAGTGGATTTATAATAATCCAATATGATTAATATCTTAGTATAAAGTTTATGTATCATAAAAAGAGGTAGACACGCAACTGTTTATGTGTTAAACTGACTATCAAACAGCAAAGGCGCTGCGGGTATATAATCCGTGC
>JAQVPY010000191.1 GCA_028701815.1 Bacteroidales bacterium
ATCTGATAACCATGGACAAGGACTTCATCAGCGATTATAATGGAATACAAAAGGTAAATGCAGTTGATTGGCTGTTGAGTTGTTGACTCTCACAGAAAACTCACAGAATACACGGAAAGAACTCTTGTTGTTCGTTCACTTTAGTCTCAACTTCTTTATTCAGACTTTCGTCGATACTTTTAGCATGTTTGGGAAATAACTGTCAGTATCAACACTAAAGATTATTCTTCCTGTCGGGATTAGCTTCTATACCTTTACTGCTTTAAGCTATTCTATTAGAGTTACGAGAGAACTTCAACGGGCTTGTCCAAGATGTTTTGCAAGTCGCTATAGAAGCCACGGTAAAGCTGATGAAATCCATCTGTAAAGAGTACAAAAGCTACAACTCCGAGTTCGAGAAGTTCGACGTGGGCGGGAAAAAGAGGTAATAATAAGAAATAATATAATAGTAATTAGAGTATATGAATGTCTGTTTTTAAAAATAAAATTTTATTGATAACAGGCGGCACAGGCTCTTTCGGCAATGCCGTGCTGCGTCGCTTCTTAGACAGCGATATCAAAGAGATACGCATTTTCTCGCGCGATGAGAAGAAACAAGACGATATGCGCCATCAGTTGCAGAACCCTAAAGTGAAGTTCTACATCGGCAATGTGCGCGATAAGTCCTCGGTAGATGTCGCCATGCGCGGCGTGGATTACGTGTTCTCGGCAGCAGCCCTGAAACAAGTCCCCAGTTGCGAATTCTTCCCCATGGAGGCAACGCGTACCAATGTGCTGGGCACAGGCAATGTGCTTGAGTCGGCTATCGAACACGGAGTGAAGAATGTGGTGGTGTTGTCAACTGACAAGGCAGCGTACCCTATCAATGCCATGGGTATCTCCAAGGCACTGATGGAGAAAGTGGCCATTGCCAAGGGACGCGAACTGGGCGATGATGCTGCTACAACCATCTGCTGCACACGCTATGGCAACGTGATGGCAAGCCGTGGCTCTGTCATACCGCTCTGGGTGGAACAGATGGAACAAGGGAAACCTATCACCATCACCGATCCTAATATGACGCGTTTCATGATGACACTTGACGATGCCGTTGACTTAGTGATCTATGCCTTTACGCATGGCCACAACGGCGACTTGTTTGTGCAGAAGGCGCCGGCTGCAACTTTAGCGACACTCGCCGAGGCATTAAAACAAACCTATGCAAGGATAGACGCTAAATATAAGGAGACGGAAGTGAAAGTGATCGGCACCCGCCACGGAGAAAAACTCTATGAGACATTGGTGACCCGCGAGGAGATGGCTAAAGCTATCGACATGGGCAACTACTTCCGCATCCCCTGCGATACACGTGATCTGAACTACGACAAGTATTTCACCGAGGGAAGTGAGGAGATGTCGCGCATTGAAGACTACCATAGCCACAACACGCAACAACTTGATGTTGAAGGCATGAAAGAACAGCTGCTGCGCCTACGTTTTATACAAGAGGACTTGGGCCTGATACAACGTGCTAAACCACGCGACATCCGTTCGGAATAGCGAGCCGCTTAGATCATAATAAACCATCTCATGAAGATATTAGTAACAGGAGCAAAAGGATTTGTTGGCAAAAACCTCTGCGCTCAACTTAATAATATAAAAGAAGGCAAAGCAAGATGTTATGGCGACTTGATTGTTGATGAAGTGTTTGAATATGACATCGATTCAACACTCGAAGAGCTGGAGCAGTATTGCAAAGAAGCAGACTTCGTCTTCAATCTTGCCGGCGTGAACCGCCCCAAAGATCCGAAAGAGTATATGGAAGGCAATTTCGGCTTTGCTTCCACATTGCTTAATACTTTAAAAAAATATCATAACACATGTCCTGTCATGATTTCATCGTCTATTCAGGCATTACTTGATAATCCTTACGGAGAAAGTAAAAGGGCAGGGGAGCAGTTAATGATTGAATATTCAAAAGAAACCGGTGCAAAAGTGCTGATTTATCGTTTTCCGAATCTATTCGGTAAATGGTGCCGCCCTAATTATAATTCCGCTGTTGCCACATTCTGCAATAATATCGCGAACGATTTGCCTATTCAGGTTAATGATCCTTCGGTTGAAATGCATTTAGCTTATATTGATGATGTTGTTGATGAACTTATTGCAGCATTAACTGGAGATGAAAATCAAAAGGGCGATTATTGCGAAGTTTCAACGGTGCATACTATTAAGTTGGGAGAAATTATAGCGTTATTAAATGCCTTTAATAATCAACCAAGCAACTTGATAATGCCCGAAATTCCGAATAATTCATTTGAAAAGAAATTGTATTCCACCTATCTTTCATATTTGCCAAAAGAAAAAGTATCATTTCCGTTAAAAATGAATATTGATGCAAGAGGAAGTTTTACGGAATTGATAAAGACTCAAAAATGTGGACAGATCTCAGTAAATATTAGCAAGCCGGGGATAACTAAAGGACAACATTGGCATAATTCCAAATGGGAATTTTTTATTGTTGTATCCGGTCACGGCTTAGTTCAGGAACGAAAAATCGGTTCTAACGAAGTGCTGAATTTTGAAGTTAGCGGAGATAAAATAGAAGCAGTCCACATGCTCCCTGGATATACTCATAATATTATCAACCTATCGGAGACTGAGGTTCTTGTAACAGTTATGTGGGCAAACGAACAATTTGATCCATGTAAGCCGGATACGTATTTTGAAGAAGTGTAAAAGCAATTAAAAAGATTATCTTTCAATAGTGATAAAAATGACAGCCTTTTCGATAAATATTTTCCAAACACATATGGTATGCAAATAAAAACAGATTATTCAGATATAAAATTTAAAAATAACGGAAAATTAAAGTTGCTGATTATTGTTGGAACACGTCCCGAGATTATCCGCTTAGCAGCTGTCATCAATAAATGCCGTCAATATTTCGATGTCATCTTAGCGCATACCGGACAAAACTACGACTACAACCTTAATGGCGTGTTTTTTCATGACCTGAAACTAAAAGATCCCGAAGTATATATGGATGCCGTGGGTGACGATCTTGGCGCTACTTGTGGCAACATCATCAATTGCAGTTATAAGCTGATGGTACAGACGCAGCCCGATGCCGTATTGGTGTTGGGCGACACAAACTCCTGCTTGAGTGTCATCGGTGCCAAGCGACTGCACATACCTATCTTCCACATGGAGGCTGGTAACCGCTGTAAAGACGAATGTCTGCCCGAAGAGACCAACCGTCGTATCGTAGATATTATTTCCGATGTGAATATGTGCTATAGTGAGAACGCAAGACGTTATTTGGCAGAGAATGGACTTCCAAAGGAACGTACTTACGTTACCGGTTCTCCGATGGCGGAAGTACTTCACGAAAACCTGAAAGATATAGAAAGTTCAGATATACACAAAAGATTGGGACTGAAGAAAGGACATTATATGCTCTTATCGGCCCACCGCGAAGAGAATATCG
>JAQVPY010000041.1 GCA_028701815.1 Bacteroidales bacterium
GCAGAGTTTCTCGCATAAGCGGCTGTTCTGACAAACGACATAAGGTAACAAGTAATATGGAATTTTTCTCGCACATCACAACCCATATTACTGTTACCTTTTTTTTGAAAAAAGATCTTCTGTTTCAATAAAATGACTTACCTTTGCAAAGTTAAAATATTGATAATTTTACTATATTTTCCCATGAAAAAAATCTTACTATTTATTATTGCAAGTTGTGTTTCAGCAGTATTGTTTGCTCAGACGACTGTTACCTATACATTTGACGACCTCGCTGTTGGAGCCTTAAACGGTCAGGACGAATGGGTTTCTGTAAAGCATAGTGCCGGCGGAGGCATTAACGTTGTTGACTACATCGGTCCTAACGGATGGACTGCTCCGGATGAGTCTTTATGTGTTTTTTTCAACAATGCCAACACGAACTACGGTGAAGTAGCCACGCGTAAATCTACCGAGAACTTCAGTTTCGACTTCTCACAAGGCGGTACGTTTCAGATAGAGTTGGATATTCATCGCAACTGGTGGGGTGTCGCATTTGGAGTCGGTTATGATGCCGACGGCAATGGTTCAGTTCTTCCTCCGATGAATTATGAAACAGTTTATCCTAACCCTGCTCTATCTTCTCAGGACGGCGGCGTTTATTTTATTTCGACGGGTAACGACCCGCGTCCGGAATATACTAACGGCATTGTTCTTCCCAACAACACTCTCTGTGCCGATTTCGACTACGATTATGCCGACTGGACACGGTGGAGAATTTTTTTAGACCTTGATGCCAACAACGGTGCAGGCTCAGTTGCGTTATTTGCGGACTATGGAATAACAGGAGAATTTGAGCCCATACCCGAAATCCAGGGTGTCAATGTAGGTCTTACGCCCGGCTCCGGCGACAGATTCGACCCTGCAATGTGGGATGGCGTATTTTTCCTCAGCAGCAGTCACGGCGGATTCGATAATTTTACGCTTACTTATACTCCTTCAGGACTTGCGTCTCAGTTTATCGATTTTACCGAAATCCCCGATAAACTTATCTCGGCAGAACCGTTTAACGTTTCAGCTACCGCGACCTCAGGTCTCTCCGTTACTTTCGAAGTTCTTGAAGGTCCCGCCACCATTGACGGCAACACGGTTACTCTTACAGGCGAAGCAGGCATAGTGAAAATTAAAGCCTCTCAATCGGGAAACGAGCAATGGCAAGCCGCCCCTTCAGTAAATAGGTCATTTGAAGTGGTAGACCCATCCGAATTTCAACCGACACTCGTCATCAGGCGCCCCTATAATGACACGAAAGTATATATGGAATCTCTTCAGCCCGTAATGTTGCTTGCTTCCGTCGACATTGAACACTCCGACGTAATCCTTGTAGAAAGCATCGAAATGACTATCAACGGAGAGACACTCACATGCAGCGATGCAGGCAACAACTATTACTCTACATATTGGACTCCCACCAACTTTGGCAACCATAGCGTGGAACTCAACGTCTCTATGTCCGGCGACAACGCCTACAGCATTTCATCAACATTTGATGTTACCGACGATATTGAAGACCTCACAGTCATCTCATTTAACGGCGATTACCACATCTCCCCTAGCAATCACTCTGTTACGGGAGAATTTGTATTTCCGACTTTTGTTGGAGCCTTCGATGCAATCACAGCATCATTAGATATGGTCTGTGCTTCCGGCGGTTGTGACACTTATGACCGCGTCTGCAATATCTGGGTAAAGAACATCCACGGCGACAAGGTAGAACTCATTAAATATATTACCGCCTTCGGCGTACATTGCAGTGATGCCACAGATGTTACCGACTACGCCTCAGCCTTACAGGGCTTAGTCGAGTTGCAATTTCAAGTAGTCACATGGAACGGCGGAGGCTATCTGCCCGTGCTGACTTTCGATTTCCAAAAAGGAACACCGGAATATAAATACTCAGATATCGTTGAGATTTGGGGTGGAGTCTATGATTTCGGGGACTATGCCAACCCGCAGCCCTTAGACCCCGTCGAATGGATATTCAATCCATTTGTAGAGAAATCGTCTCTGATAATGTGTACGACAGGTCATAACTGGAGCAGTAACACTTCTCCCAATTACAGCGTAAACACAGGTAACGCGGCTGAATTTTACGAAGCCACCCACCATGTCAACGTCAACGGGGAGACAAAATTCATGCAACACCTCTGGCAGGAAAGCGGTTCATGCTCTCCTAACCCTGCAGGTTGTCAGCCGCAAAACGGCACATGGGTCTACCCGCGAGCCGGATGGTGCCCGGGATCTATTGGAATGGTGTGGAATTGGGACCTTACAGAATATATCGCTTCCGGTGCTATTGACCTCAATTATGTGTTCGACCCTGATTATACCGACTTCTGCCACCCGAATTACCCCGACTGCGTAGATGGTCAAAACGGCTGCCCCAACTGCGCTGCTCCCGATAACCCAATACTAAACCTCTCGGGAAAAATTGTAACATACAGTAACAGCGTCAACATGTTTGTCGGCATCGATGACGACAGACACAACACTGAGACATCACCTTTCGGCATTAACATCTTCCCCAACCCGTCTCACGGCGTGTTCGAGATAAATGCCAACGCTGCGGAAACATTATATGTAACTATCATTAACATTTCCACCGGTCAGCATATCACGTCGTTTAACTGGAGCGGCGAAGAAAAGACCATTAATCTGTCTAATGCAGCCAAAGGAACATATATCCTTAAAGCGCAGAGCAGAAATGGCGTTGAGATAAAGAAAATAATAATATTATAAAAAATATTGCCATGGGACAAAGGTTTCTCCTGATTAATTATGAGCCGAAGCTTATTATGGCTTTAGGGGAAACCTTTGGCGGCAATGACGAAATATACAAATGGCTTTTAAAAAACGGCTACGCCGAACTCGCTGCATTTTCAAGCGCAGTAAGAGGTAGTACCGATGCCGACGACTGGCTGCTGAAAAACGGATATCCGGAATGGGCAGCCCTCGATTATGCGATTGACAAGGACGAAAAAGCAAGGGCTTGGCTGCTTAAATTCGGATATGAAGTGGAGGTGAGATTTGCCGACTGCTGCAATAAAAAATCAGACGCAAAAGAATGGCTTATCAATAACGACATGAAATTACTCGTCTACCTCGCAGATAAAATAAATCTGTTTAGAGACTCCATGACATACGACTATCACAGAAAACCCTTTTAACAATTACCTTTAACAATGACTTTTGACGAATTAAACTTACGGCCGGAAATACTTCGTGCTATCTCCGACCTGGGCTACGAAAAACTTATGCCCGTACAAGAAGAAGTTTTACCTATACTATTAAACGAAAAAACAGATATTGTCGCCTTAGCTCAAACCGGCACAGGCAAAACCGCCACCTTCGGTATTCCTTTAGTTAACAGCCTTAATTTCGGCACTTCCTTTACAGAAGCAATCATACTCAGCCCTACCCGCGAACTGTGCATGCAAATAGCCAACGACATTACGAGCTACGCACAACATATCAATAATGCTACTATAGTCCCGGTCTACGGCGGCGCAAGCATCACAACCCAAATAACAAATATCAAAAAAGGGGCGAAGATAATCGTAGCTACCCCGGGGCGTATGCTGGACCTTATGCGTAGAAAAGTGATAGATATCTCTAAAGTTCAAGTCGTCGTACTTGACGAAGCCGACGAAATGCTCAGCATGGGATTTCAAGAGGACCTCGACGCAATATTAGCACAAACCCCTGAAGACAAAAACATCTGGCTCTTCTCTGCAACAATGCCCGCCGACGTGGAAAAAATAGCCCGCAGTTTTATGAATGAGCCTATAACCATTACCGTAGGTACACGCAACTCAGGAGCTGAAAATGTTAAACACTATTATTACCTCATCCACGCTAAAGACAGATACCTCGCCTTGAAACGTATCGCCGACTTCTATCCTAATATCTATGCTATTATCTTCTGCAGAACGAAAAACGAAACTCAGGATATCGCCGATTCTCTTATCAGAGACGGCTATAACGCCGACGCGCTGCATGGCGACCTCTCGCAGGCCCAACGCGACCACGTGATGAATAAATTCAGAAATAAAAACCTGCAGATGCTCGTGGCGACCGACGTCGCCGCTCGCGGTCTCGACGTGTTTAACCTCTCTCATGTAATAAATTATAACCTCCCTGACGAGCCCGAACAATATATCCATAGAAGCGGCCGAACAGGACGTGCAGATAAAGACGGCATCTCTATCGCTATAATCAACCTGAAAGAAAAATATAGAATAAAACAACTCGAGAAAATAACCGGGAAAGAATTTATTAAAGCTAAAATTCCTAACGGAAAAGAAGTCTGCCAAAAACAACTGTTCAATATAGTCAACAAAATGCAAAATGTTGATATGTCCAACGAAGAGGAAATAGAAAATTTCTTGCCGCAGATATACAGCCAATTCGACTGGCTCTCCAAAGAAGAACTGATTAAACGTTTCGTCTCCGTAGAATTTAACCGCTTCCTCAACTATTATCATAACGCACCCGACTTAAACGTCGACGAATCTAAAGAAAGCTCTGCGGAAGGCTCCGGCTCAAACAAAAAACGCGAAAGACAAAAGAGCAGAAGAGGCGATAACGACAACTCCTCAGCTAATAACGGCGAATTTGCCACCATATCCATCAATATGGGAAGAAGATCCGGCACCGTCCCACAAAGAGTTATCGGCGTTATCAACGAAACAGTTAAAAACAGAGATATAAGAATCGGACATATAGATATTTATGACACCTATACCCTCGTGGAAGTAGATGCAAAACACGTAGTTGAAATCTTCAACGCTTTCGACAATAGAGACGACAACAAGTATTTTGTTGACCTTGCTGAACCACAGCCAGCAGCAGAAAGAACAAAAGCACCTAAAAGAGACGGCGGAAGAGATAGAGACGGCGGAAGGGACAGAAAAAGTAGTCGTGATAGAAGCAGAGGTAGCGACTTCCGAGGCAAATCCGACAGAAGAGGCGGAAAATCTTCCTCACAGTCTAAATCGAGAAAAAGATAGAAATCGCCTGACTTCGTTACCTGATTTAACTCAGTTTTGTAAGATGTTAATAGATAGGTAATTGTAGATAATGAGACACCATTATTGTAGCGGACTTTTATATATTTTACTTTTTTATGACTAAAAAAGTAACAAAAAAGTCTTTCGCTGCGTCTCCGTTCACTAAAAAAGTGCGTCTCAAGCTAAGCCAAAAGAACTCGCCTACGGCTCAGACAGCTTTTGGCTTTTAACGCTTTCAACGTACTTTTTCTTAACGTTCACTACGCCAAGGCGGTCGGCATTGCTGCTTTGCAGCAATTTGGGTTTGGGATGTCAGTATTCCGAAGCGTTATAGCGAGAGATGAGCTTGTCGAAGTCTCGAAGGTTAGTACATGGTCCCACGCGTTGGCATTGGACTTCGTCGAAGCCGGTATTATATCTTGGGTGTCCTCATGACGAAATAAGAAAAAAGATAGAAATCGCCTGACTTCGTTACCAAATTTATTAATTTTGTAAGATATTAATAGATAGATAATTATAGATAATGAGGCACCGTTATTGTAGCGGACTTTTATATATTTTACTTTTTTATGACTAAAAAAGTAACAAAAAAGTCTTTCGCTGCGTCTCCGTTATAATTTCGCAGAGGTAACCTGCAAGATTTCCATTGTAGAGGTGTTATAGACATAGGCTATAATCTCACAATTTTCAGCCACCCACGATTCGTTCAAAACCAAAGAGAATTCTTTAGAATCCTTTCCTACAGAATTTATACTCACGCCCCATGTTCCGGCAAAAGCGCCGCGCAACACGTGGTTATGGACGTAATCTTCAATTACAACTTCGCCATCGGTTTGCGGAGATACTATTCCACTTTCGGCAAGAAACGCGCAGACTTTTACTTCAGGAGCATCGTCAGAAAGCATTTCAGTGTCGACGGTAATTGTAGCCGTTCTTGTATTTGCATCATAAACAGGCGGGGCAATGGCGATATTTGCTTCGGCGTCTTCCGTAACAATTTCCGCAACTTTTGTCTCCCATTCAGTATAGTTAAAAAGAAAGGATGATCCGTTATGCATCCTGTTTACAACACTGTTCGGATATGAAGGAACGCCGAAATAATCGTGAAGTTCATTTCCTTCAGCGGTTCTAAAATCACTGGTAAATTCGCCTAAGGGCTTAGCATAAAAACCTGAATGAATTGCCAACACGATAAACTGGTCTCCGTAAAGTGCTTTTAGCTGTTGAGCTTCTCTTGCCGCCTTAGGACAATTCTGGCATCTTTGTCCGGTAAATTCCTCAATAAGCACCACGCGTTTCGAGGTCTCAGAAGTACCGCCGCCGCCACCTGTCGGGGTCAGTCTGTTATCGGCATCAATGATATCACATGAGAAAAGGGCGAACGTCAGAGCTATTGAGGCAAAAAATATCTTATTTAATTTCATGATAAAAAGTCGTTAGAATGAAGTACTAAGAGATAGTGAAACGCCGGTTGCAGCAGGCACATAACGGCAGACTCCGCCTACACACAGCAGGCCGTCGCGTTGGCGACCGTAAGAGAGTGTTACACGAGTGGAGTTATATACATATCCGCCGGACACATTATAATAATGCAGGCGTTGGTCTTTATCTTCATTTCCGTAGTTATACTCGTCGGAAACTGACACAAACCAATGAGGGAGGAAGCTATATTCAAAAAGGAGAGTTCCCCAATTACCCTTATCTTGCCTGGTAAATAGCCATTGTGTTTCACAGCGGAGAGAGTTTTTATTATCAATTTTCCAAGAAACATCGGCAAGGCCGACATGAGCGTTAACAACGCCGTATTCACCTATTGAGTGGCCTTCTACCCTATCCTTATCATAAATCAGATAGATATAAGAGAAGACGCCTTTCCATTTTTGGCTGAATTTCTTTGTAACCGTCAGGTTTAAATCACTATACAGGCAATGGTCGCCCACTGCAAAGAAAGGAGACGTATAGCCCTCGGTTCCCGGTTGGTCAATCATAGAAACGCCGTTAAATTGGATAGAATCCTTTTTAATATCATAAACTATAGTATAGTCGAGTTCTATCGACATACCGTATTTTCCACCGAGTTTGGTCTTCTTAGGGATAGAATACAGGACATTTCCCTTGAGTGACATCTCTCCGTTATATTGGGTAGCATAAGGGTAAAGAGAAGGCAGGCTGTAATGATGTTGTTTACTCAAAGGGGGAATAAAGTTTATATCAAGTTGGTCGGACCCGGAAGCATCCATTTTGGATTTAAAGCTCATATTATCCACGCGTTTTGCAGCGAGGGTTACACCGAAGCCCTTAGTAGAATAAGATGCTGTAAGGTATAAAGCCTGACCCGGACGATAGATATAGGTATTATAAGCGGAAGGGTTATTAATTTTATAGGCATATTCTCCATAGAAGCCGAAACCTCCGTGGGACACATTAATTCTTCCGGCAGCCGTAGCTACATTTTCCGGGAGGTTCAACTTATAATACTGCGTCGAATCGTCGAAGACAAAAGACACAGTTTTACTAAGGCCCGTTTCATGTTTGGACACGAAACTGCCCCCGAAAGAAATCTGAGTTTTCATTTGGAGGTCGAATATCTCATTAACATTAAAATCTCCGTCGACACCGCTCACGAGACCTCTGTCATAATTTAAAATATTCACGTAGTTATTCCAGAAGAAACGTTGATATCCGGTAAGTCCGGTAACTTTAATACCCTTATAAGGTCTAAGGGTAACTTTAGCTCCCCTAATAGCGTTATCATAGCCGAGATTCCATTCCTGATAAGCACGGAGGGCAAAACCACATCCGAACTGTTCATAGAAGTCGCCGATAGTTGCATCGATATATTTATTTGAATAAGAAGCATAGAAATAAGGTATTCCGACGCCTTTAGCTCTCGTGTCAAAACCTTTCAAAGCGGGGGTATAAGCCTCAAAGCGCATTCCGGCTCTGAAATTTCCTACAGAATAATTCAATTCTCCTGAAGTATTCATTCCGAAGACATTACCGTTTAAAGTAGAATCAGTGATACCCATTGCCTTATCGGGAACATAATATTGGGCATCGGTTTGGAGGCTGCCGCTGATAGAAGCATTTTCGAGGATTCCCTGTTGGGCGGAAGCATGGTACCCACATACGAACAATGTGAGCATAAGCATCAATATAAAGAAAGTTACTTTATTCATGTGCGGGGATTATTGTTTAACGCTTTGACCTTTAGCAACTTTTTTAACCACTTCAAAGAGTTCGTTTTCGGCTCCATCCATATAAGATGTATGTTGCCATACTATTTCGCCCTTACCGTTAAGGACGAAAGTGTGAGGGATATTCCCTACATTCATTGCTCTTTTAAAGTCCTGATTGGAGTCGAGTAGAATTTCGTAGTCCCATCCCTTAGAGTTTGCAAAACTCTTAACATTAGCATTTCTTTGAGCGTCATCGATAGAAACAGCATAGAGTGTAACGCCTGTTTCTTCCTGCCAATCTGCATAGACATCGTTAATGGCTGTGAGTTCCTTAATACAGTTCTTACACCATAGGGCCCAGAAGCTAACGATTATCGGTTTGCCGCCATTTTCGAGATCGGCTGTATTAAAAGACTTTCCGTCTACTGTTTTAAGGGTAACGGAGGGAACTTTCTTTCCGGTATTGGTGTCGGAAGAAGATGTTTGAGCACTAACAACCTGAGAATTAGCAAGCATTGAAGCGCAGAATACTGCGACGAGGGTTAAAACGATTTTTTTCATACGATAAAAATTTAAAGTGCAAAGATATAAAAAATACAGCACAAAATTATCGTAGAGCAAATATCGCGCCACTGCATTTAACAAATATTAAATCTTCACTAATAAAAAATCCTCGGCAATGAAAAAAAATTATATTTTTACCGGATAAAAAAGGTCAAAATTTGAAGACGAATACCAACTATAATAATTCCTTTTTTATTAACTTTGTATTTTAATTTTTATTGTATGGAAAGACAACTTGAACATCCAGATTTTCTTTTTGAAATAAGTTGGGAGATCTGTAATAAAGTTGGCGGCATATATACCGTTTTATCGACCAAATCAGGTCTTTTATATAACACCTTCGGCGACAGCCAAATTTATATCGGTCCCGATGTATGGATGGAGACCACACAGACCCCTGATTTTGAAGAAGACAAGGAGTTATTTAAGACTTGGACGACAAAAGCTCACGCCGACGGGCTTCTGTTTAGAATCGGCAGATGGCAAGTCCCCGGCAAACCCATCGTTATCCTTGTGGATTTCCGTCAATATTTTCAAAATAGAAATGTAATTTTCGCCGAATACTGGGAAAAATATAAACTTGATTCGCTGTCAGGCGGGTGGGATTATATAGAACCCGTGATGTTTGGTTACGCCGCCGCTAAAGTTATTGAAAGTTTTTATAACTTCAATATTTCTGCCAGCGACACAATCATGGCACAATTTCATGAATGGATGTCCGGTATGGGAATATTATATCTAAAAGACAAGCTCCCGCAGATATCGACTATTTTCACGACTCATGCTACCATCATGGGGAGATGTATAGCAGGAAACTGCCTCCCTCTCTATAAGGATCTGTATAATGTAAACCCTGACGATTTGGCTAACAGGTTTAATATCCGCGCCAAATACTCCATGGAGAAATTGTCGGTTACTCTCTGTGATGTTTTCACTACTGTAAGCGAACTGACATCCAACGAATGTAAAGCATTTTATAAAAGAAGTGCCGACGTGATACTGCCTAACGGTTTTGACAGAAGTCTATCTCCCGACATTAATTATTGTGACGGTCTCAGAAAAGACGCTAAAAAGACCATTTTAAATGTCGCTTCCGCCATGTGTAACGAAACTTTCAGCGAAGACACTCACATCATTCTAACCTCCGGAAGATACGAATTTCACAATAAGGGCATTGACATGTTTATTGATGTGTTGGGAAAACTAAACACCTGTGATATTAAAGAAAACCTCATAGCAGTAATAGCCGTCCCTGCAAATTCCAAAGGTCCCGTCTATGAGTTAAAAGAAAAATTGTCAGGGAATAAAGATGTTGTCGTTTCCGAAAAACGCATGACACACGAAATTCGCCATGCCAACAGCGACGCCATCTTGAATGCTTGCGATCGCAACAACCTATACAACGACTCCGGCAGCAAGGTTAAAGTAATGTTTATTCCGGTATATCTTAACGGTGACGACGGCATATTCAACATGAGTTACTATAAATTGCTATCCGGTGCCGATTTAAGCGTTTTCGCGTCATACTATGAGCCATGGGGATACACTCCGTTGGAAAGTATCGCATATTCCGTTCCGACAGTAACCTCCAATCTCTCCGGCTTCGGCAAGTGGATTGAGGGCACCGGCGCGGCAAAAGAACAGGGCGTATGTATTTTAAACAGAAATGACGACAACTACGATGAAGCGGCCAAAAATCTCCTGACATATATTAAGGACTTCTTCGTCGCCTATAATAAAGACGAGCAGGCTAAAATCCGAGAAAACGCATTCAAGACCTCCGACGGCTTCTTATGGGACACATTACTCGACAACTATTTTAAAGCCTATAAGGCGGCATTAAATATCAGTCTCGGCAGAGAATCTCTATATAAAGACAGGGTTCTCGACTATGAGACTGCCGTTGAAGAAGATCTCTCGCTCACGGCTCCTGTCTGGAGAAAAGTTTATGTTAAACAAGCCCTCCCCGAATGTCTGAAGGCCCTGAGAAAACTGAGCATGAATTTTTGGTGGAGCTGGAATCATGAAGCGGAAAAGATGTTTCGCAGCATTAATCCCGAAAGATGGGAAGAGTTACAACACAATCCGATAGCAATAATAGAGTCTCTCTCCGTAAAAGAAATAGAGGAACTTGAAAACGACGCCTCATTCAGAGAATCTTTAGACAACGTCTTTCAAGAGTTCTATTCATATATGGAACAGGGAAAAAAGAAAAAAGATCCAAGCATAGCGTATTTCAGCATGGAATACGGCATACATAACAGTCTAAAGATATTCTCCGGCGGGCTCGGAATGCTCGCAGGCGATTATCTGAAAGAGATGAGCGACTGTAATGTTAATATCACAGGCATAGGTTTGATGTATCGGTACGGATATTTCAAGCAGTCTCTAAACCCCGACGGCTGACAGGTGGCAATAGACACCCCGCAACGTTTCACTCATCTTCCCATCATACCGGTAAGAGATGCAAACGGCGAATGGGTAAAAGTCAAAATTGCCTTGCCGGCAAGAAACATGACAGCCAAAGTGTGGCGTGTTGATGTAGGCAGAGTACCACTATATTTACTTGACACCGACATTGAATGTAACTGGGAAGCCGACCGTTCAGTGACGCATCATTTATATGGAGGCGACAGAGAGAACCGCTTAAAACAGGAGTTGCTCCTCGGCGTTGGAGGAATCCGACTTTTACGTCAGCTCAACCTTAACCCGCAGTTGTATCATCTCAACGAAGGCCACGCTGCTTTTGCAGGCTTGGAACGTCTTCGCGAATATGTACAGGACAGCCATTTCTCTTTCGGCAAATCTTTAGAAATAGTTCGTGCCTCCACTCTTTTCACCACCCATACGCCGGTGCCTGCAGGACACGACTATTTTACGGAAGACCTCCTGAGAACATATATTCCGCACTATGCCGACCGTCTTACTATTTCATGGCAGCAGATGATTAATATGGGGAAGATGCATCCCAACTCAAATGAAAAATTCTCCATGAGCGTCCTCGCCATAAGTACCGCTGAAGAAATCAACGGAGTGAGTAAAATACACGGGCGGGTTACAAGAGACATGTTCCTCGACCTTTATCAAGGATATTATGCTGATGAGTTGCCTATCGGCTATGTAACCAACGGCGTTCATTACCCATCATGGGTGTCACCCAAATGGCATAAGTTACACTCTGAAATCTTCGGCGAGGGATTTATTACGGATCAGTCGAACCTGAAATATTGGGAGAAAATATATGATGTTGACAATGAAGTTATTTGGAAAACACGTAATGAATTACGCGCCATTTTGATTTCCACATTAAAACAACGTCTGAGAGAAGAGATGACGAAACGTCTTGAAAGTCCTAAGAGCATCATTAAAGCGGTAGACGAGCTTAATGCCAACAAGTTGACGTTCGGCTTCGCGCGCAGGTTCGCCACATATAAACGTGCTCATCTTCTTTTCCAGAACCTTGACCGTTTGAATGCCATAGTAAACAGCCCCAAATGTCCTGTACAATTTATCTTTGCAGGCAAGGCACATCCGGCAGACAAGGCGGGACAGGATTTAATAAAAGGTATAATTGAGATTTCACGTCGCCCGGAATTTATCGGAAAGATCGTATTTGTAGAAGACTACGACATGGAACTTGCAAAGAAATTAGTCCAGGGCGTAGATGTATGGATGAACACCCCTACTCGTCCTTTAGAGGCCTCCGGTACCAGTGGTGAAAAAGCCGTCATGAATGGCGTGTTGAATTTCTCCGTTCTCGACGGATGGTGGGCAGAAGGTTATAAAGAAGGTGCCGGCTGGGCATTAAAAGAAGAACGCACCTACGACAATCAGGAATATCAGGATATTCTCGACTCCGAGACCATGTATCAGTTACTTGAAAACGAAATTATCCCGATGTTCTATAACAGAACATCTCAAGATATTCCGGAGGACTGGCTCAAACAGATAAAAAATACTTTTGCTCAGATACCGCCCTATTTCACAATGAAACGAATGGTCGACGACTATTTATCCAACTTCTACAGTAAACTTGCAGCAAGAAGTCAGAAATATATCGACAGCGGATATAAAATTCCGAGCGACTACTCCGCATGGAAGAAAAAAGTCATCAGGGCATGGAACAATATCGAAGTTAAAGCAATAAACATTCCCGACTCCAGTAGCAAAACATTTAAAGTCGGCGACAAATTTGATATAAGTATAGTACTTAAAATGAATGGATTAGATGCCAAAGACATTGCCCTTGACGTAATACACGGTAGAAAAGAAAACGACATGCATAAACCATATATCAAATGTTCCCGCATGACACCGGGCGAAAAAATCGGCAGCACAGTAGAATATCACTTGTCAGAGGTCATTAAAAGCCCCGGAATAGTAGATGTATCCATACGTATGCGTCCGCAAAACGAGGACATGCCGTATGAACAGGATTTGAGACTGGTGAGGTGGATTTGATGTAATTAACAATTAGCAATTAACAATATATTATGAAAAAAAATTTATTCAGAATGTTAATATTGATAATGGTATTATCAGTATTCGGTACTCAGGTTGCGAAGGCGCAGCGTTATATGCCCTTTGTCAACGACAATTATTCGGGTATCACCGGAGCCTATCTTAACCCTGCTTCCATTGCAGACTCGAGGTATCTGACAGACATTACCCTTGGTGGTATTTCTGCAGACTTTTATAACAACTACGCCTATATTGACAGAAGCACCCTTATTGACGCTCTGCAGAGCGGAGAATCATTAAGGGACATTAGGGATTATCTTACTATCAACAACGACGGTAAAAGGAAGTTCATCAATGAAGAATTGAATATTCAGGCTATAGGAGCAATGGTATCTATAACTCCCAAATGGTCCATCGGGTTTAATACCGGCATAAGACAGTTTCTCACTATAGATAACGTCAATGAAAAGATCATAGGTATTTTCATTGACGACATGAACAATCCGGATTATTATTACGACGGCACATCTTCGACGCAGTATCTTATGGAAAATTTTGCAGTCAACGTTTCCGCTTATGCAGAATATGCGTTCTCCACTGCCGGCGTATTATGGGAAAGTCCTAACAGACAGCACATGATTAAAGGCGGGTTGACTATAAAGTTTTTACAGGGAT
>JAQVPY010000042.1 GCA_028701815.1 Bacteroidales bacterium
GTATATATCTTTGTGGAAAGGATGATAATTGTCAACAGGGCTGCCAAGGGAAACGACAAGTTTATGGAAAGGATAACAAATTGTATTCGGCAGAACAAACTTGACGAGGCAAAAAATCTGTGCGGTTATTCTGACACCCCATTGTCTCACATGATCGGCAAGGGGCCGAACAGTCTCGGCAAACCATTAAACGATATTAATACGTAGATCTAGAATACAGGAAAGATGGAAGTGTCGTCCCTCGAAAAAAATGTTCCATTGCTTGCTACAATTGCTGCGGTATCTCCTATGATAGGTTTTCTCGGAACGGTACTTGGTATGGTTAAGGCCTTTTATAATATGTCTATGGCGGGAAATAACCTTGACATCACAATGCTCTCCGAAGGTATTTATCAGGCTATGATTACTACAGTCGGTGGTCTTATCGTGGGTATTGTCGGATATATATTTTATAATATCATTGTTGCAAGGATAGAAAGAGTGGTTTCCTTATTGGAGGCACGGTCAACTGAGTTTATGGATGTTCTTGACGAACCCGCATAGATTATTAAACTTTTATAAAGATGAATATTCATTCTCGGAATAAAATTAAAGTAGAGTTTAGTACGGCTTCAATGTCTGACCTTGTCTTCTTGTTGCTGATATTTTTTATGCTGACGTCTACTCTGGTAAGTCCCAATGCAGTAAAGTTGCTGCTGCCCACCTCTAACAGTAAAACGATGGCCAAGCCGGCAGTGGTTACTGTCTATATTGACGATGCATATAATTATTATTTTGAAGATCAGATGATTTCAGTAGATCAGCTCGAGCCTGGATTGATGGATAAATTGCGTGGCGAGATGGATGCTTCAGTAGTTGTCAGAGCCGATAAAAGTGTAGAGATACAATATTTGATTGATGTTATTGACGCCGTCAATAATGTTAACGATTATTACGGGGCTAAAAACAAGGTAATACTTGCGACGAGGCCTAAATAAATTGATTTTGAATGACCGATAAAAAAGCAAAATTGACAGGTGTTATAGTAACGATAGTAGTACATGCTATCATTATAGCAGCGTGCTTATTTTTCGCGTTAATAACTCCTTTGCCTCTTCCGGGAGAAGAAGGTGTTGAAGTTATGTTAGGATCGAATGATGCCGGTGCCGGTGACGACATGTTTTATGAGGCCCCAAAACCGGTTGCACCTGCTTCTCGGCCTGAGCATACGAAGGCGGAAGAAGATATAGCGACTTCAAATTCGGAAGAGGAGATATTTATGCCTAAAGAAAAAACTCCGAAGTCTGTTAATCAGGAAACCGTTTCGGAGCCCATCGTCGAACCCGACCCGGAACCGGTGGTCAATCAGGCCGCTTTATATAAAGGCTCTTCATCTTCAAATTCCTCAAGCAGTCAAAGTGGCTCTTCCACGGGCGCAGGTACTGCCGGCTCAATATATGGATCGCCCGACAGTCAGAATACCTCAGGTCTCGGTGGCTCCGGCGGAGGAATCTCTTTTAGTCTTGCCGGCCGTTCTTCTGTATCGATGCCCAAGCCGGAATATGTCTCCCAGGATCAAGGGAAAATAGTAGTGAGAATAGAGGTCAACCATAAGGGCGAGGTCGTTAAAGCAGAGCCGGGGCAGAAGGGAACGACCATTATAAATCAGCAGTTATGGAAGAAGACTAAGGAAGCTGCGCTGAAAACAAGATTTAATGCTGTCTCCGGCACTTCCGTCGATAAAATCCAAATTGGAACAATAACATATAATTTTAAAAGAGTTAATGAATAATTGTGATAGATATCAAAGCTGTCTGGATTATTTGTATTCACAGTTACCAATTTATCATAGAATCGGTCCCGCAGCATATAAGGCTGATATTACCGATACTGTTAAATTGTGCGCACATTTCGGTAATCCTCAGAATGGCTTGAAATGTATACATGTTGCAGGTACTAACGGTAAGACTTCGGCGTCTCATTATATCGCTTCCGTGTTGCAGAAAGCAGGCTATAAGACCGGATTATATACTTCCCCGCATCTGGTGGATTTTCGCGAGAGAATCCTTGTCGACGGGGAGATGATAGATAAGGATTATGTGTGTTCTTTTGTTGAGAACAACAAAGATCTTTTTAAAGAGATACAACCTTCATTTTTTGAAATAACGGTGGCTCTTGCTTTCTGTTATTTCAGAGATGTAAATGTTGATTTCGCTGTAATTGAAGTCGGCCTCGGCGGTAGACTCGACTCTACAAATATTATTACGCCTCTCGTATCTCTTATAACCAATATCGGTTTCGACCATACTCAGTTTCTCGGCAATACGTTGCCTGAGATAGCTTTTGAGAAGGCCGGGATTATTAAGGATAATGTGCCCGTAGTTATCAGCGAAACGCAGCCGGAGACTAAAGGCGTTTTTTTGAAAAAGGCTGCCGAGGAGCATGCGCCCATCTGTTTCGCCGACGAGGATTTCGTTGTGAAAGATGTGAGCCAGACGATGGAAAAGCTCGAATTTAAGGCTACCTCATCAAAGACGGGTACAGAATATAATGTCCATAGCAAGTTGATCGGTCATTATGAAATAAAAAATATACGTGCCGTCCTTGAGGTGCTTGAAATCCTTGGAAAGCAATATCCGATAAGTCATGAAGCCATATTGGAAGGGCTGAAGTCGACAGTGCTGCGCGGCAGGTGGGACATTATTCATCGCGATCCGTACGTTGTTTGTGACACGGGACATAATGCAGAAGGGCTTACCGAGACCCTGTCGATGATAGGATTCGTGAAATATAGAAAGTTGCGTGTTGTTTTTGGTGCTGTGAATGATAAAAAACTTGATAAGACGGTGTTGATGTTTCCGCATGACGCGGTGTATTATTTTTCGCAGCCGTCTGTTCCCCGTGCCATGGATGTCGATTTGCTTGCCGGAAGGTTTGCTGAAGCAGGTATCTTCGGACGCAGATATGCACGATGTGTTGAAGCTCTTGAGGCTGCATTATCGGAAGCCGACAATGATGATTTGATTTATGTGGGCGGGAGCACCTTCGTGGTAGCTGATATCCTGAAGGCGGCATTAAATAATGAGATTAACTTTAAATAGCAGGAATATGAAAGGAATAATTTTGGCAGGTGGTGCTGCGACGAGGCTATATCCTCTCTCAAAGGCCATATCGAAACAAATTATGCCCGTTTACGACAAGCCCATGATTTATTACCCGTTGTCGGTTCTTATGATGTCGGGGATAAGAGAAGTGCTTATTATTTCCACGCCTCGAGATCTGCCTGTTTTTCGTGAGCTGCTCGGCGATGGCGGCAAGCTCGGAATGCGTTTTGAATATAAGGTGCAGGAGGTACCAAACGGTCTGGCTCAAGCTTTTGTGCTTGGAGAGGATTTTGTCAAAGGGGAACCGGCCTGTCTGATATTAGGCGATAACCTGTTTTACGGACAGCATTTTAATCTTTTGTTGAAGGAAGCGGTGACATCTCTTAACATGGGTGAAAGAGGCGCCACTATCTTCGGATATCCCGTCAAAGATCCGAGATCTTATGGCGTTGTGGAGTTTGATGAAAACAATAATGTGGTGAGTATAGAAGAGAAGCCGGAGGCTCCTAAATCTGATTATGCCGTTCCCGGATTGTATTTTTATGATAATACCGTTTGTAAAAAGGCGAAATCTTTGAGGCCGTCGAAGCGTGGTGAATATGAGATAACGGATTTAAACAGGCTTTATCTTGAAGAGGGGACTCTTAAAGTTCAATTATTCAGTCGCGGTTTTGCGTGGCTCGACACCGGCAATTGCGACAGCTTGCTTGAGGCCGGCAGTTTCGTCAGAACAATACAAAAACGTCAGGGATTTTTCATCTCCTGTATTGAGGAGATAGCGTGGAATAATGGCTGGATAACCACAGAGTGTCTGCATTCATTGGGGAGAGAGATGGAAAAGACGGAATACGGTCAGTATATCCTTGCCTTGAAATAAAACGATATTTTTTTATCAGGTCCAGAGACGTTTTTTTATACGTAAAGAGGATAAATATAATATCGGATAAAGGAACCATAGAACGGGTTCATAGAGAAATATTCGCCATGATATGTCTTCCTGCCCGAGGCGATTCAAAGCCTTATACCTTAGGATGGACCATTCAGCGGCTCTTATTACAATCAGCGCGATGGCTACGGCATACATCTCATATAGTTCCATCATTAATGCGCATGCGGTAAATAATACAATCAGCGAAGCTATATAGATAAACTTAATGGCTTTAGCAACCCATTTGGAGAATATCATATTGGAAAAGCGGGTCGTGATATTTCTGCACCAAGATGAAAAGACGGGTTTGCCGGTCATATTGATCTGTGAATAATCGTTATAGATATAATTTGTGTCTTTTTTGCTGATAATCTTATTAAAGATAGCCGAGCCGTCTGTGTTTACTGAAAAATAATCTACTATATCCTTTTGTTTTAAAAAATCTGATTTTTTGAAAAGGAAGTTTTTAGTACTGATAGAATAGGGCGTATTGTTGGCGAGGAAAGAGAGGAAATCTATATTATAACGGCTCATTTCATAGCGCATCAGACGGTTAAGAAATGTTTTGTCGGCGGCGTAGTTGGCGATGCCGGCGACGTTGGCTTTATTTATCAATTTTGTTACCATCGAACGCAGCCAATAAACACTTGTCGGAATACAGTTTAAGTCGGTGGTTATTATCAGATTGCTTTTTGCGGCTTTTATTCCGAGAGAAAGGGGAAATAATTTGGAGCAGCTGAAGTTGTCTTTTTCATTGATATTAACAATGGTCAGCTGAGGTATTTGTTTCGCCCATGTGTCTGTGTCGGGACCGTTGTGAGACGACGACATGTTTACTACAACTATTTCAAAATCAGGATATTCTTGATTAAGAAGTTGTCCGATGTCCCTTCTAAGTATCCGCATCTCATCGCGCATGCAAATAACTATTGATACCGGGGGCATCTCGGGTTGCATTTCCGGCAGCGACAAGTTTTTCTTTCTTACGAAACCGTATTGGAACTTATAGATATATACTATTTGGAGCACAAAGCAGGTTATGGCTGCGATAAACAGTGTTAAACCGATAGGGTCGGAGATATAATTGCGGAATAAAATACTCATAACTAAATGACAAAATTAGTATTTCGTTAAAAAATAAAGAGTACCTTTGACAAAAATTTTTAGCAAAGTTATTAACCGAAAAGAAGTAGATGTTTAAATTTGAATTAATTGTTCAAGATGTTGATACTAAGGCAAGAACGGGTTGTCTGCACACTGATCACGGTGATATTAAGACACCGATATTTATGCCTGTAGGGACGGTAGGAACGGTTAAGGCCGTACATTTTCGGGATTTAAAAGAGGATATAAAAGCTCAAATTATTCTGGGGAACACATATCATCTTTATCTCCGTCCCGGATTAAATATTCTTGAGCAGGCGGGCGGCTTGCATAAGTTTAACGGTTGGGACAGACCGATACTTACCGACAGTGGAGGCTATCAGGTTTATTCGTTATCTTTGATAAGGAAGATAACAGAAGACGGAGTTAAATTTCAGTCGCATATCGACGGCTCCTACCATTTTTTCTCTCCGGAAAAGGTTATGGATATAGAAAGGAGTATAGGTGCCGATATTATCATGGCTTTTGATGAGTGTACCCCTTATCCCTGTGAATACAAGTATGCAGAAAAATCACTGGCACTTACTCGGAAATGGCTGAAAGACTGTATGTGCCGATATCACAGCACGGAGCCTCTTTACTGTTATCACCAGGAGTTGTTCCCCATTGTACAGGGAAGTGTATATTCTGATTTGAGAAAAATTGCGGCAGAAGATGTGCTCCAATACGGGGCGGTCGGAAATGCTATCGGAGGTTTGGCCGTAGGGGAGCCTGCGGAAAAGATGTATGAAATCACCGAGCAAGTCTGCGACATCCTGCCTAAGAATACGGCGCGTTATCTTATGGGTGTCGGTACGCCTGCCAACATCCTTGAGTCTATCGCTCTCGGAATAGATATGTTTGATTGTGTTATGCCTACGCGCAATGGTAGAAACGGCATGCTGTTTACTAACGCTGGTATTATCAATATAAAGAACAAACGTTGGGAAAACGACTTCAGCCCTATAGACCCGTTGTGCCCGTCTTATGTAAGTGTTAATCATACTAAGGCATATCTGCGTCACCTCTTTGCCGCGAGAGAAATTCTCGGCGGCATGATAGCAAGCCAGCATAACCTCGCTTTTTATCTGCAACTTGTGGGTGAAGCGCGTAAACATATTGAAGAGGGCGACTATAAAAAATGGAAGGACAGCAAAATAAAAACAGTCATGCAACGGTTATCATAAAATGAAGTTCACCGGATGAAACGTTTGGATTTATATATCATTAAAAAATATTTCACGACATTTTTTCTCGCGATAGTGTTGCTGCTTGTTGTGGTAATTGTCTTCGACTTTTCGGAAAAAATCGATAAGTTTCTTGTAGATACTATCACTATGCGTGAGATCATTTTCGATTATTATGCCAATTTCATCCCGTATTTTTTTAACCTTTTCCTGTATCTCTTTGTATTTATAGCTGTCATTTTTTTTACGTCCAAACTTGCGCAGAACTCGGAGATAATAGCCATCCTGAGTTCCGGTGTGAGTTTTTATAGATTGCTTGTTCCTTATCTGACGTGCGCCTTTCTACTTACCATCCTCGCTTTTTTTATGTCTAATTTTATTATTCCGAAGACGAATATTAAACTGACGGATTTTGAAAACAAATATCTGCGTAAGTC
Source organism: Bacteroidales bacterium (assembly GCA_028701815.1). Lineage (GTDB taxonomy): Bacteria > Bacteroidota > Bacteroidia > Bacteroidales > BM520 > RGIG7150. The sequence continues at coordinate 6,779 of JAQVPY010000042.1, forward strand.
GGCAAAATACGCCATGTATGTTAATGATATACATGTTCAGATAGGTAAAGCGGATTATGTTTATGTGAAGTCTTATAACGGCAGGGATAATGCGGGTAATGATTTTACTTATGAGAAGATAGATTTTGACGAGGGGATGACATATAAGCTTGCTGCGAGAAAAGTGAGGTGGAACGAGGGAGACAGCACCTGGACGGTAATGAATTATACGGAGAGGAATATATACAGTGACAGGGAGCAGGTGGTGTCAGGAGATATGAAGACGATAAAGATCAATCTGATGCCTAAAGACTTTGTTTTTGTCGTCTACGATTTAAAGGTTATGAATTTCCATCAGTTGAACAAATTTATAGAAGAGGAACGCATTAAGGGCGTCCGTAATATCGTGGAATTTGAGGTTGAGAAGCATTGCCGTATTGCAAATTCTTTTGCCACAATCATTCTTACCGTGCTCGGTTTTTCCCTGTCGTGTCGAAAGAAGCGAGCGGGGATGGGGCTGAATTTGGGTTTCGGGATAGCACTGACTTTCACATATATTTTTCTGATGCAGTTGACGACGACGTTTGCCATCAACAGTAATCTTGCGCCATGGCTTGCGGCCTGGATTCCCAATATCGTTTTTGCGGGTATCGCCTGTGTGATAATGCTTAAGGCTCCGAAGTAAAGATTCCGAATACAGCAGAGCCGCTGCCGCTGAGGGAGGCATATAAGGCTCCGCGTTCATAAAAATCATTTTTCAGTAGTGCTATCTCAGGGTGCTTTTTGAAGACAAAGGGCTCGAAATCGTTAACTATGCTGTGTCTCCATTCGGAGATGTCCTGAAATACAAGTGACTTCAATTCAGGCACCTTATCGTTTGGGACTATATTTGAGTATGCTTCCGCCGTAGATATCTTTATTTCGGGGACGACTACCTCAATCCTTTTCCCTGTCAGTCGGAAGGTCGTTTTTTCAAGTACTTCACCACGGGACGAGGCGAAAGCCGGCGTGTTGTCGATAAAAAATGCGCAGTCGCTGCCGAGGCGGGAAGCATAGCTTTTCAACTTGTCATCGCTTATATTCAGCTCAAACATACTGCGAAGCATTTTCAGAGTAGAGGCTGCGTCGGATGATCCGCCGCCGAGTCCTGCGCCTGAATGTATACACTTGTGCAGGTGAATTTCAACTGCCGGCAAAGAAAAATCTCTCGTAAGCAGATGATAGGCTTTCATGCATAAATTGTCTTTAGCATTTCCTTCGACAGTCATACCCGTTACTGTAATACTTGAGCTTCCGGCTGAGGTTTCCTCAATCTCTAAAATGTCCTGCATGTCGACAGGATAGAAAAAAGTCGATATGTTATGAAATCCGTCATCACGTTTTGAAAGAATCTGCAAACCGATGTTTATCTTTGCAGAAGGAAAATTTATCATTTAATTAAATTTTTTCCAAAAATATATATAAATTTGCTTTTATTCAAAAAAATATTGCCTGTAGATGGTATCTATTGTTAAATCAGCAACTTCTGTTTATTTTAAGAAGCGAATGGATAGAATAAACGAATGCAGAACCGCGCCTTTGGAGTGTCAGAAGCGTGTGTTCTCCGATTTAATTATGCGCGCAGAGAATACTTATTGGGGTAAAAAGTATAATTACGAGAGTTTTTATAACGAAGAGGACTTCAGGGATAGTGTTCCCTTGCAGACGTATGACAGTCTGGAACCCTATTTTGAAGATATCAGAAACGGGCATCAGAATGTTTTGTGTCCGGATAAGATCACGTGGTTTGCCAAGTCTTCGGGTACTACTACGGGGAAAAGCAAGTTTATCCCGGTGTCGCATAAGACTTTGATGAATGACCATTATGAAGCAGGTAAGGCGATGCTTGCGTGCTATTTTGATAATGTTGCGGACAGCAGGCTTATTTTCGGGAAAAATATTTCTGTTTCCGGCAGCTACAAAACACATGAGAACAAGTTCAACCAATATCTTGTAGGCGACATTTCTGCGATACTCATGGAAAATCTTCCGCGCTGGGCGGAATGGTTGAAAATACCTCCGAAAAGAGTTTATAGAATTAATGATTGGGAAGATAAGGTTAATGTTATAGCCCGTTATGTGGTGGCGCGTAATGTGACAAGTCTTTTGGGCGTGCCTTCATGGATGCTCGTTATACTTCGTCATGTGGCGGAGGTCGGCAGAAAGCCGATACCCGAATTGTGGCCTAATCTCGAGGCGTTTTTCCATGGCGGCGTAGCATTTGAACCATATAGAAGACGATATGCCGCGATGATACCTAAGTCGGATATGCACTATATGGAAGTTTATAACGCATCCGAAGGATATTTTGCCCTGCAGGACGATCTCTCGTCAGACGATATGCTCCTTTTAGTCAATTATGGCGTGTATTATGAATTCGTTCCGGTGGATATGGTTAATGAGAGTACGCATTATGCAGTCGGTCTTCAAGATGTGAAGATCGGGGAGAATTATGCAATGGTTATCTCTACGGAAAGCGGACTATGGCGTTATATGATAGGAGATACAGTAACATTTACCTCAACAAACCCTTATAAGATTAAGATCACAGGAAGAACAAAAGCTTTTATTAACGTGGTCGGAGAAGAGCTGATATCGAATAATGCCAACTTTGCTATTGCGGAGGCCTGTGAGAAGACCATGTCGATAGTGGCGGCTTATACCGTCGCCCCCTATTTTTATAAGGAGTCCGAGTGTGTCTCCCATGAATGGCTCGTGGAATTTGACAAACAGCCTGAGGATATGGACAAATTTACTAAGATTCTTGATGAAGAACTTAAAAAAGTCAACTCCGATTATCAGGCAAAAAGATATAACGATATGGTACTTAAGATGCCTATTGTCAGAGTTGTGCCTCAAGGCACCTTTTACCTGTGGTTTAAAAGTAAAAACAAGTTAGGCGGTCAGAATAAAGTGCGTAATCTGTCTAATAACAGAACCATAGTTGAAGAAATTAACAGATTGATTAATAATCCAAAACAATAATTATTATGCATATAGCTATAGCCGGTAATATCGGGTCGGGAAAGACAACTCTTACAAGACTGCTTTCTAAAAATTTTAAATGGGAACCCAATTATGAAGATGCTGATACCAATCCCTACCTCAGCAGTTTTTATGAAGATATGCAACGTTGGTCGTTTAACCTGCAGATATTTTTTCTTAACAGCCGCTTTCGTCAGATTGTGAAGATAAGAGAACAGGGGAAAACAGTGATTCAGGATAGAACTATTTATGAAGACGCCTATATCTTCGCGGCGAATCTCCACGAGATGAATTTGATGTCGACGCGTGATTATAAAAACTATCTCGACCTTTTTGAGTTGATGGCTTCTTTGATAAAACCGCCTGATTTACTTATTTATCTGCGTGCGTCTATTCCTACACTTGTCAATAACATCCAAAAACGTGGCAGAAAATATGAAGAGTCGATACGTCTCGATTATCTCAGCAGCCTCAATGAGAAGTATGAACAATGGATAGAGAATTATTCCAATGGCAAATTACTGATTTTTAATGTCGACAATCTCGACTTCGAAAATAATCACGACGACCTCGCTGATGTCATCGCAAAAGTTGATACGGAGATTCATGGATTGTTCGAATAAACTGACAGCCTTTGGCATTATCCCCGCGCGATTTAATTCTTCGCGGTTTCCAGGCAAACCTCTTGCGGATATTAACGGAAAATCGATGATACGTCGCGTGTTTGAACAAGCCGTAAAAGCCGATTCTTTGGATAAGGTTTTTGTGGCAACCGATGACACGACCATCTTTCATCATGTGAAGAGCTTTACCGATAATGTGTTTATGACTTCTCCCGAGCATCATAACGGGACTGAAAGAATAGCCGAGGTGATAGATAAACTCGAAAATTTTGATGATATATGCGATATTGCGGTTAATATCCAGGGCGACGAGCCCTTTATCGATCCGTCACAGATAGATGCCGCTGTTAATGTGTTGAGAGATACGCCCGCAGCTCAGATAGCAACGCTCGTAAAAGAAATCGACGCGAAGACTGCCGAAAACGAAAATGTCGTTAAGGCGGTGGTGTCTTTATCCCATAAGGCGCTGTATTTTTCGAGAGCTGTAATCCCTTTCCGCCGAAATGATGCGCCGGTGAAATTTTTTAAGCATGTGGGTCTCTATGCTTTTAGAACCGAAGCACTTAAAAAGGTTGTTGCCATGCCTGTATCCGCCCTCGAAATGATAGAGAGTCTCGAACAGCTCAGATGGCTGGAAAACGGATTTGATATATATGTGGCAGAAACAAATTATGAGTCTGTCGGAATTGATACCCCGGCTGATATCGAAAATATAAATTTAAAAAGGTGTTAACATGAAGGTCGAAAAATTTATTTCCGAATTGCTTTATGAATATGATTGTGTAATCATCCCCGATTTGGGCGCGTTTATCCTGAACCCCCATAAGGCGTCATTTGATCCGACACACTCCATATTTATGCCCCCGCGTAAAGAAGTTGTGTTTAACTCGCTACTCAAAAATGATGACGGCGTGCTATTGTCATATATCTCAGAAAAGAATAACATATCATACGCCGAGGCTAAACAGAATGTAGACAGATTCGTTGAAAATATTAATGAAAGATTAAATCTTAGAGAGATTGTCTTTATGTCTCAGCTTGGGACATTTATACGAGATGCGGAAGGAAATGTCTGTTTTAACTCCTTCCCGGGAATGACTTATGACTCCAATAGCTATGGCTTCGGTAATTTTACTCTGCCTGAAATCTGTTCCGTTGAGCAACTGCCACAGAGAAATACGGCAGAACATATCAGTTTCGGGAAAGTACTTAAATACTCTGTCGCGGCAGCAGCAATATTGCTTTTTGGGGTGGTATGCTTCCGCTCGGCAGATATTGGCTTGAAAACAGTATATCATGCCGGTCTGTCGGGCTCTTTGTTAAAGAATGATGTTAAGGTCGCTCAGGAGGAGAACCCTTCTATGAATCCCACTTCGGAGACACAGCCGTTACTCGTTGATACGCTGTCGATAGAAACACCTGACGATATCAATAGAGCGAATTATGAAACCGCGGAAACACCCGCAAAAGAGGCTTTGATACCTGAAAACACTTCGATTACAACGCCGAAACCGATTTCGGAACCGACACAAACACCGACACAAACACTTGTGCACGTTGCCACCACGCCACCTACCGGAGCCCTTTCTGAAACTACGGCAGAAAAAATGGACGCGGTAGCATATATGATTGAAGATGACGGCATAAAAATGCCATATATTATTGTTGCTTCCTGTCCCGATTACGATTGTGCCAAAACGGAGGTAGACAGGCTTAGAAGGCGTGGATATGACACAGCGGCCATAATAAACAGTGATAATAGATATAGGGTGACGGTATCCTCTTCCACCACGAGGGATAACATGCAGGCTGTTCTTGAAGATGCAAGGGCTAATGTGGCTACTGAATCATGGGTGTTGTTTTATTAGATTGTTATGAATAAGTTAGAGAGATTTGAAGAAAACACGACATTTTACAATCTTTTCCAGCCATATCTGAGGGAATTGATACCTGCATTTAAGTTCAAAGGAAAGTGGAATTCCGATTTTTTTAAAAATGACAATCCTATTGTTGTGGAGTTGGGCTGCGGCAAAGGCGAATATACCGTCGGTCTCGGCAAAAAATACCCCGACAGAAATTTCATCGGTATCGACCAAAAAGGCGCGAGATTATGGCGCGGGTGTAAGACTTCCATCGATGACGCAATGACTAATGTGGCATTTATCAGGATGCAGATGGAACTGATAGAATACTGCTTTGCCAAAGAAGAAATCTCGGAGATATGGATCACTTTTCCCGAGCCGCAGCCGCAAAATGGAAAGGCTAAGAAAAGATTTACTTCGCCACAGTTTAATACGAGGTTTTCCAATATCTTGAAAAGAGACGGCATTATCAATTTAAAAACGGATAATTCTGCTTTTTATGACTATACTCTTGAGGTAATATCAGGGGGAAATCACGACTTGCTTTTTTCAACGGATGATCTTTATGCGACACATCCTGAACTTGAGGTGGCTTCGATACAGACTTTTTATGAGGAAATGTGGCTCAAACAGGGGCTGACGATTAAGTTTCTGCAATACAAGCTTAATGCTGATATGTTCACCGACGGCGACAACATATCTACTTTTGTAACGAATAGGCAATATTGATGGCTGCCGCAAAAAACCTGTTGAAGCAATAATTACGTTAGCGGTCGCGTTTATAGTAAAATCACAAAAAGCATTTTTATGAAACGTAATTTTTTAGTGTTGATTTTGGTCGCTATCCCTTTTATTACGGAGGCGCAGTTTGCTCTCGGGATTAAAGCAGGGACCACATCCCGATATGATTTTACCTTGGATGAAGGGTTTGATGTGGGCGTTTTCGCCCGCTTCGGCAATGTTGTATATTTTCAGCCGGAGCTATTATATCATAATGTGTCAACAAATATTTTTGAGGATTGTGTCTTTGGCGAAAACGTGCACATCACATATCATTATATAAGTATCCCTATGTTGGCCTGTTGTAATGTGATTAACCTTAATAACGTGAAGTTCAGGATTCTTTGTGGTCCGAAGGTGTCTTTTTGTCTGGGATACGATAAATATGAGGGAGGAACTTATCCTGATATGACGGATGCTGTAGTCGGCCTACAGGCCGGAATCGGTGTCGATTTGTGGCGTTTTACATTTGATTTCAGGTACGATGGCTTGTCTACGAGGGTCTCAAATAATTTCAACGATGAGATAAACAAGCATCATTTTAATGTGGCCTTAGGTTTTAAGATTATTAAATAGAGATATGGTAAAAAAGGTTGCGGCGTTTCATGATATTTCAGGTTATGGCAGATCTTCGCTGACAGTAGTTATTCCGATATTGTCGGCAATGGGATGTTATGTCTGTCCTGTGCCTACGGCGGTTTTATCGTCGAGTACGGCTTTTCCATCGCCATATACTGTCGATTTAACCTCTCATCTGCGAAAGATTCTTTCTCATTGGAAAGAGCTTGATATTAAGTTTGATGCAATATACAGCGGATATCTCGGTTCTCCGGATCAATGCCGAAT
>JAQVPY010000043.1 GCA_028701815.1 Bacteroidales bacterium
CTGTTCCTTTCATCCTGATGTTAGGGACAAGGTTGATGTCTTTTAAGAAGTTAATACCATGGTGAACACCCTTGAGAGTTTCACCTTCTATATTAACTTTCTGCGGGAACAATGTGCCAGTAGCGACATAGATGGAATCGTAGTTGTCTTTTAATGACTTAAAGTCTACATTACGTCCGATTTCCTGATTGTATTTAATATTAACACCCGCTTGAACGATGAGGTCTATCTCATGTTTTAAGATGGCTTTCGGAAGTCTGTATTCCGGTATTCCGAATGCCAAGACGCCACCGGCGACGTTTTCGGACTCATAAACATCTACATCATAGCCTATGTTAACCAGATAATAAGCGCATGTCAAGCCGGAAGCGCCAGATCCGATAATAGCAATTTTCTTTCCGTTTTTCGGGAATGTGAGTTGCATCTTGTAGGGCATCTCGTTTTTGAACGCATAGTCGGCCACGAATCGTTTGAGGTCGCGAATGGATATCGGCTCATCAACGGTCCCGCGTCGGCATTTGCTTTCACAGGGGCGTGTACAGATTCTACCGCAAACAGCAGGGAACGGGTTCTCTTGCATGATAAGGTTGTATGCATCCTGGAAACGTCCTGCCGCTATCAAAGAGACATATCCCGTTACGTTGACATTTGCGGGGCAAGTGTTTTCGCACGGGGCGATAAACATGGCGCCACAAACGCCGGCGCGACAATGTTTATCATTAATATGTTCGTCATATTCTTTTCGGAAAAATTTGATAGTTGATAAAACAGGGTTCGGAGCTGTCTGTCCCAGTCCGCACATAGCAGTCTTTTTGATGGTTTCGCCTAATTCTACGAGCAATTCGACGTCTCCCGCTTTCCCATTGCCTTCAGTGATATTCTCAAGAATTTCGAGCATTCGTTTTGTTCCGACACGGCAGGCGAGACATTTTCCGCAGGATTCGTCGCGGATAAAGTCCATAAAGAAACGGGCAGTGTCCACCATACAAGTGTCTTCGTTCATTACAATAAGTCCGCCTGAGCCCATAATGGCGCCTATTTTATTAAGCGACTCGTAGTCGGCAGGGACGTTGAGGTTTTCTTTGGTGATACAGCCCCCGGAAGGACCGCCTATCTGTGCGGCCTTAAAGGCTTTCTTATTAGGTATGCCGCCACCGATATTGAATATAATGGATCCGATGGTTGTCCCCATTGGAACTTCCACGATGCCGGTATTCACTACATCGCCGGCGAGAGCGAATACCTTGGTGCCCGCGGCCCCCTTACCAATCTTGGCAAACCATTCGCCTCCTTTACGGAGAATCTTCGGTATGTTTGCTATAGTTTCAACATTATTTATAATGGTCGGCTTTCCGAAGAGACCTTTTTGAAATGGGAATGGCGGTTTTTGTCGCGGCTCGCCTCGTTTACCTTCAATGGAGGCTATCAGGGCGGTTTCTTCTCCGCAGACAAAAGCCCCGGCACCGATACGTATCTCTATGTCGAAGTCGTATTTTGTCCCGAAGAGATTTTTGCCGAGTAAGCCGTATTCGCGTGCCTGCTCAATGGCAACTTTAAGACGTTCCACGGCAATAGGGTATTCTGCACGGATATAGACATATCCTTGTGATGCGCCTATAGCAAATGCTTCAATCATCATACCTTCTATTATGCAGTGCGGGTCGCCTTCAATAACACTCCTGTCCATAAATGCACCGGGGTCGCCTTCATCGGCATTACAGACCAGGTATTTTATGTCGCTTTTCTGGGAATAGCCCGACCTCATCTTGGTACCTGTGGGGAATCCTGCCCCGCCGCGACCACGAAGTCCCGACGTCTCTACTTCTTTAATGATGTCTTCCGGTGTCATCTCGGTAATCGCCTTGGCAGCAGCCATGTAGCCGTCGTGCGCGATGTATGCCGCTATGTCGTTGTAATCTATAACTCCGCAGTTGTCGAGTACAATCTTAAACTGAGCCTTATAGAAATCAATGTCGTCAATGCAGGGGACATGTTTCAGACGTGTGGAATCGTAGAAGGTATATTCTTCGACGGTCTTTTTATTTACAATATGCTGGTTTACTATTTTGCGAGCCTTTTCGTCATCTAACTTCGTGTAAAAAGTCCTGTCCGGAAGAATTAATGCCACCGGTCCTATCGCGCACATCCCCATACATCCGGTTTGGATGATGTTCACTTCGCCGGAGAGACATAATTTCTGAATCTCATCGATAAAAGCGTTTTCTACTTCTGCACAATTTGATGAAATACAGCCGGCACCGCCGCATACAAGAATGTTGTATTTATATGAGGACTGTTTTTTAAGATATGCATCTTTTAACTCGGTCAGTTGTTGGATTTTCTTAATCTTTTCCATGAATTATTCCTCCTTGTATTTGTTAATGATTGAATCTAATTTATTAATGTTCACCTGTTTGTGAACCTCATTGTCAATCATCATTGCAGGGGCTAAGCCACACGCACCGATGCATCGAGCTACTTTAAGAGTGAAATTTCCGTCTTCAGTAGTGTCGTCAACGTCAACGTTAAGTTTTTTCTTCAGACCATCGACGATTTTTTTACCACCTCTAACGTAGCAGGCGGTGCCGAGACATACCATAATAGTGTGCTTGCCCTTTGGCTTTGTGGAGAAAAATGAGTAAAATGAAACTACCCCCGATACTTTTGAAACATGGATGTTAAGTTTGTCAGCAATAAATTGCTGTACATCAAGTGGCAGATAGCCGAAAATTTCTTGTGAAGCATGTAGAATCTGAATAAGATTGCCCGGATCGCTCTTGTAAGAGTCTATTACCTTGGCAATTTCTTCGAATTTTTCACATCGACATTCGACTTCTAACTGTTGCTGTTGGTTGTGTTCAGCGTCTTTGTCTTTCATGGGATTAATAATTTAAAAATTTGCTATTATTATATAAAATCAAGTGTTACTTGTTTTAAAAATTTGTTCGTTAAGCATTCTGCCAGTTTGTTTACGATATTTCTCCTGATATCCATCCCGCCTGTTATTATAGGGTCTTGGTGGGCCTTGTTAATGCCCGTTCCAACAATAAAATATATTTTGTCGCTGTTGATCAACAGTGATACTAATTTGTCTGACGGGCCGGTAGTGAGTGCAGTAGAGGTGTCATATTCTTCAAGCGTCTTTGCAGCCTTACTCAATGTAAGAACACCTTCCGTAGCAAGATTCACATCTTTAATTAATACCTCCGGTGGCAATTCTTCATCAATAACTTCCGTGTCAACGGAATAGCTAATTCCTAAATGACGGGTGATTATATCGATTGTAGTTCCTCCACAAATTACTTTGTTGCCTTGAAATTCCTTGAATCTTTTTGATAGTTCGTGGTCGTATTCTTTTTTATATGGAGGGCCCGTGCATACCAACAATTTACGGGGTGATCGGAAATAGATTACTGCGCTGCTCGTGTCATCGGATGCGGTGCCCAAGTCGTAGAAATTAACGGCCTCATTTGCGATGTTGTAGGCCAGCTCGCTTGCGGATATGTGGGTATTCTTCTTTATTGTGCGACAAATAAACTGCTCTACTTCTTCATGTCCCCAGCCGAAAGGGTGATTCAAACTACCCATTCCTGATTGAACTACACCATCAGTCATCATAATAATTCGGTCTTCTATATGTGCCGAAAATTGGCATATATTTATGATTTTTCCCTTGTGCTTTGTGCCTGAAAGCTCAATTCGTTCCCATTGTGGGGTAAAGATATTGTTACTGCGCATGATAATGCAAGAGGGGTTGTCATATTCTACTATATGAACGGTATAATCGAAGTCGATATCTATAATAGTAAAGGTGGAGTAGCTGATATTTCTTTCGGAGCAGACGGGCAGGGTATCCATTATGATTTCGGCGGTTTCGCGGATGCTCCTGTGTTCTTTTACAAAATTCAGGGCCATGGATGATGTCAACATTGCTAAAACGCCGGCTTTTATGCCCGAGCCCATGCCATCGGACAATACAGCTAATACACGGCATTCGGAATTTATACGATTAGAAAGGAACACGTCGCCGCATACAACGTTATCTTTACAGTTGTATTGCTTGCAGTTGATTTCTATGTATATACTGTCATCCATTGGGCTCTTTTTTGCTGCCTGACTCGTGCGAACGAATTATTGAATGCAGCATCTGTTCTGTCTTTGCTGTGCTCTCTCCCAGCAGGTATGCCACCTGCTGTACCGTTTCCATGTTCTTTTTGATAATGTCTTGAGCTTTTTCAATGACTTCTGTTTTCAATATCTCAGGGTTGCTCATATCGTTGATGATAGCGCCCGCTATCTCATCTTTCTGAATATTGAAAACATAGATGCTGTATATTTTATCGTTATAATCGTAATCGCGTTTTAAACTGTCGGCTTTAGCAAAAAAAAGATTCTCAAACAGTTTGCAAAAAGGTAAGAAGAATGCGATATCCTTGTTCTCCAGCTCTTCAGGAGAAAGGCGTTTGTCGGCAAACATATTGACAAATTGCTGATTTGTCTGAATAATCCTCATGTTTTTGTTTACCATAACAATGGCCATGGGTATTTTCTTAAGCATGGAGCGCAGTGATTCGGATACTTCCTCAGCCATAGCTTCGCCGGCTTTGGCCTTTTGCTCGGAAGTAATCAACTTCGCTTTAGTATTCGACAGCTCCTCATTTGTAAGAGCGAACTTTTCAACCGACTTGCGCATCTTTTCATACACGTATTGCCTGCACATTTCGGGCGAAGCGTATCCGAAGAAAATCGATTTGGCAAATTCCCTGCAGTTCTCATAGCCGCAGGCGCTGCATCCGATTATTTCCTCTTTGGTGCTCTTGCCGATTTTATGTAATATGTTTTTTATCGTGTTTTCATCCGGTGAAACCGGTTTCTGATTATCTTCTTTATTGAAACTTCTCGACAAATCCAACTCCGAATATGTCTTTATCTCATCTTCCCACTGTTCTCTGACAAAGTTCTTTAGGCGTTTTTCTACATAATTAATTACTAAAGATCTCCTTAGATATTTTCCCCCACCTTTTGACATTCCAGGACCCATTATACATCCGTCACAATATAATATGTCTAAATGTTGCTTTATCTCAACGTGGTCTTTAAATTCCTGAATGGCAGAGATGCAGTTTTCTCTTCCTGTGGTACATAATATTCTACCCGTCAGCAGATCTTCATTGATGTCAACGGCCTGCAACATCCCTCTGCTGATGGGAAATAGCGAGCCCTTATGTGCTATTGGGGGGTCAAACTCGGAGAACGGAACGGAGTTTTCAGTGATTTGTGCCTCGGCGAACATCTGTCGAATCTCCTGAAATGACAGTACATAATCAATAACTGAGTCGCGCTGTCTGTTGATATCTGATTCTCTTTTCGCGGCAAAGCACGGAGTGATGAGAACGATGGGGACATCATACCCGTGTATTTTGCGTAGGACTTTTGCCGTGGCTACTGCAGGGGTGACTATCGGGGCAAGATTTCTGATTAGTTCCGGATAGTATTTTTCTATATAATAGATTACGGCGGGGCAATAGGAAGAAATATAATATCTGCCCCTAAATTCCTGAAATAGCTTTAAATATTGTAACGCTACAAGGTCGGCACCGAAAGATATCTCGTTAACATGTGCAAAACCTAATGATTTGAACATGCCTACAAAACTTCTGTAATCCGTGATGTCGGAAAATTCTCCTGAAATGCTGGGTGCTACAATGGCAATGACATCATTACGCTTTTCTAATAATCTTTTTACGGATTCTTTGTCGCTTCTGGTTATTATGGCATTCTGAAAACAGACCGTGGTGCAACTGCCGCAACTGATACATAAGTTGTCTAAAATATCAAAAACTCCGTCATGAACACGTATTGCCTTTGCGGGACACGTGCGTACACAAGAATAGCACAGTTTGCATTTCTCATTATCAATATTGATCAATGACGCCATTCGACGGTTGTATTTTAGTTAGTAATTATATATCAGGTCATTAAAGTCTCGTCAAGTAGTTTTATTATGGATTCTTTAGTTACATTCTCGTAAGTGTGTCGATCTATTATCACTATGGGCCCCTTACTACATAATGAAGAACATAATTGCCCTCTGAAAGGTACCTTAGCCGAAATTTTGTTTTTTGTAAGATAACTTTTAATAATCTCCGTGGTCTGTCGGTTCCCTCTCATAAAGCAGGAACTACCTAAGCAAATAATGATTTCATGCTCTTTCATAGCATCGACGACTTGTTTTATGAAAAAATTCTGCCAAATGTAAGACATTAAATTTTTTTATGCAAATTTTTTTAACATTTTTTTAAAAATTTCTATAATTTTTTTATTACATTTGCTCTGTAATTTTAAGATTTAATAAATTAATTTTCCTTTCTATGTTTGAAATACGTAAAAAAGAAATATTGTCGCAGGATATGTTCTTAATGGATATTTTTGCGCCACGTATTGCACATTCAGTATTACCCGGCCAGTTTCTTATTATTAAAATGAGAGAAAGCTCTGAGAGAATTCCATTAACCGTTAGTGATGCTAATCCTGCAGATGGAGTTGTTACCATTGTTTTTAAGGCTATAGGAAGCTCTACTGAAGAGATGAGCAAATACGAAGTCGGGCAGTCGTTCTGTGATGTGGTGGGTCCTCTCGGTCGTCAGTCGGAGTTCTGCAATCTTCAGCAGGCAGAATTGAAGGCAAAACGCTTCGTTTTTGTTGGTGGGGGCGTAGGAATAGCCCCAATATATCCTCAGGTGAAATGGTTACATGAAAAAGGGATTGACGTCGATTGTATAATCGGTGCTAAAACGCGTTCATTGCTTGTTTATGTGGAAGAGTTGAAGAAGGTATCGAATCTATATATTACGACAGATGATAATACGGGTGAGAATCAGGGTCTTGTTACGGATATGCTGAAGAAGTTGATTGACAGCGGAAAGAAATATGATGAAGTTATTGCCATCGGCCCAATGATTATGATGAAGTTTGTGTCACAGATGGCTACAAGTTACAATATCCCTTGTACTGTAAGCATGAATTCTCTGATGGTAGATGGGACCGGTATGTGTGGCGCATGTCGTCTTACTGTGGGTGGAGAGACAAAGTTTACCTGTGTCGACGGGCCTGAATTCGACGGTGCTAAGATTGATTTTGCCGAAGCTATGAAACGTCAGGCGATGTATGATAATGTGGCGACAAAGAAAATATTGGACAAGCAGGAGAGGGATGAAGGTCATGTATGTCATATCGGCGGCATAGGTGAAGAAGTGCGAGATAAGAAAAAACGTGTACCGATCCTTGAACAGGATCCGAAGGTCAGGGCGACGAATTTTGATGAGGTCTGCCTCGGCTACACAGCAGAGGAAGCCATGCTTGAGGCTCGTCGTTGTCTGAATTGCAAAAATCCGCAATGTGTCCCGGGTTGTCCGGTAACTATTAATATACCTGCTTTTATTCAACAAGTTGCTCAAGGTAATTTTGAGGAAGCAGCTAAAATAATAAATTTCGATTCTGCTTTACCTGCAGTTTGTGGACGTGTATGCCCGCAGGAGACACAATGTGAGGGGCGCTGTGTTATGGGTAAGAAATTTGATGCTGTCGCTATTGGTAAGCTGGAAAGGTTTGTCGGCGACTGGGCAAGAGAAAATAAGATGACTTTTAAGAAACCCTCGGCGCGCAACGGCCATAAAGTTGCCGTAATCGGTAGCGGTCCTTCCGGAATTACCTGTGCAAAAGAGCTGTTGATGAAAGGCTATGATGTGACTGTTTTTGAGGCGCTTCACGAATTCGGCGGTGTGCTGGTGTATGGTATTCCTTCATTTCGTCTTCCCAAAGAGACGGTGGTAAAACACGAAGTCGAAAACATACGCAGTCTCGGCGCACATTTTGAAAAGGATGTGGTAGTTGGGAAAACGGTCTCCATAGATAGTCTGATGCAGAAGGAAAATTTCGAAGCTGTCTTTATCGGTTCAGGTGCAGGCTTGCCGAAATTTATGAATATACCTGGTGAAAACCTCTGTGGAGTCGTTTCTGCCAACGAATTTCTGACGAGAAATAATCTGCTGTTTGCATATAAAGACGGTTATGATACCCCTAACTTCTTAGGCAGAAAAGTTGCTGTTGTAGGCGGAGGAAATGTTGCTATGGATGCTGCACGTACCGCGTTGCGTCTTGGGGCTCAGGTTTATGTGGTATATAGACGTTCCGAAAAAGAGTTGCCGGCAAGAGTAGAAGAAGTCCATCATGCTAAAGAAGAAGGCGTGGAGTTTCATCTCTTATGTAATCCGGTAGAGATCCTTGGCGATGAAAAAGGATGGGTGAAAGGTGTCAAGTGCATTCGGATGGAACTTGGTGAGCCGGATGCTTCCGGAAGAAGAAGACCCGTAGTGGTTAAAGGCTCGGATTTCATCTTAGATATTGATATGCTGATAATGTCTCTCGGAACTTCGCCTAATCCGTTGCTTTCTTCAACTACACATGGCCTTGAGGTTAACAAGTATAATTGCCTCATCGCTGATGAAGAAACAGGGCAGACCACACACAAAGGCGTTTTTGCCGGCGGAGATGCGGTAAGCGGTGCGGCAACGGTTATACTTGCAATGGGCGCAGGCAAAAGAGCCGCCGCCGCTATTGACAAATATATCCAGGATGGTTCTAAATAATTAAATTATATGAAAGACGAAATCATTCGCTCCGATACTCCTCTGTTTTCGATAGAAAACGACAAATGTATCAATTGCTCTGTGCCTGTTTGTGCCAAAGTCTGTCCGGTGAGTGCTATATATAAAGTTGAAGCGCCTCATAACGGCTGTAAAATTGATAACGACCGTTGCATAGGATGCGGAGATTGTCTCGTCTATTGTCCCAATAACGCCGTTAAATTTCGAGATTCTATATCTCACGTGAAGTATTTTATCGATAATTTTAATACCGTCGCTTTATTAGATCCGTCGATTTCCGGAGAGTTCGAGGACATCACAGATTATCGAAAATTCGTTGCGATGATCAAGTCGCTCGGTTTCGACCATGTACAGGAAGTCTCTTTTGGTGTAGATATGGTTGCTACCAAGTATGCGGATCTCATTAATAATTATCGCGGCAAGTATTATATCTTTTCCACTTGTCCCGTAATTGTTAATTATGTCAGGAAGTTTCATCCCGAGTTGATCGACAACCTTGCACCTTTCATGTCTCCCTCTGTAGCTTTAGCAAAGTTTTTACGCAAGCATTACGATAAGGACACCAAGTTTATTTTTATAGGACCGTGTATTGCGAGTAAAGATGAGGAGCTTTATACCGAAGAAAAGTATATAGACGCCAACATTACCTTTAGGGAGTTGCGTAAAATGTTCAAGGATTCGGATATCCAGGAGTTGAAAGCCGAATTTGACGATTTTGATTTGCCTCATGGGAATAGAGGCTCTATGTATCCTTTGATCAACGGATTGTTATACGCGGCGGATTGCGAAAATAGTCCTGTTTTTTCTATGGCTGACAGACGCAAGTCGTTGGATGCCGTCAAGACTTTTTCCACTGATATCAATAAGTTACAGAAACATTTTAATCTTTTTTACTGTCAGTGCTGTTCTTTAGGACCGGGTACCACAGGCGGCAATTTTATTTTGAGTGATAATGCCGTAAGAAATTATGCCCAGAAACGCGATGAGAAACTCGACAAGGCGTTATGGGCTGAATGGTTGACGGAAGCATGTCAAACGGAGTTGAATACTTCATTTATTGTTGATGATCAACGTTCTTTAGAGCCCCCCGAAGAGGCTGTGGAGAAAGTGTTGGAGGTGATTGGTCATGACACCGAAGGATGTCGGCTTTGTGGCTACAACTCGTGCAGAGACTTTGCATCTTATGTCGCAAAAGGACATGTCGATTTGGACACGTGTTTGTGTTATACTGTAGAAGCGAGCCAAAAGGAAAGGCAAGAGTTGCAGAAAGAGAACGCTGTCCTCAGTGACGAGAATGTCAAACTGCATAATTCGGAGAAGCAACTTAAAGAAAAGCTTGGGGAACTTGTTTTGGAGAACAGGCAGTTTGGAGTTATCATTAATAACTTGAATACAGCAGTGGTGGTAGTTGATACTTCTTTAAACATTGTTGTTGCAAATACCGTGTTTGTCAATATGTTAGGAGAAGATGCACAAGAAATTGCAGAAGTCGTTCCGGGTCTTGTAGGTGCCGATTTGACTATGCTTGTTCCGGAGCCGTTGATAAAATTGCTATCCAGTGTAATCAATTCCAACAAGGTGGTCACCGACAAGGAGTTTATGTTAAAGGATAAGTTTTACAACATTTCACTTTTTCCGATAGCTGAGGGTAATATGACAGGGTGCATTATCAGGGACATGCATTCCGAGGAGATTCAGAAGGAGCAGATAATAAATAAGATAAACGAGGTCATTGACGATAATTTGGCCATGGTGCAACAGATAGGCTTTTTATTAGGAGAGGGTGCGTCACAGACGGAAAAGAAATTAAATTCGGTTATCAACACCTATAATATAACGGAGAAGTAATTCGGAATAATTGATTTATGAGTATAACTACGGCAAATATTAGCAAGAAGGCGATTTTCGATGAAAATCGCGACTATTATGTTGATGTGGGTTGTGCTCAGAAGAATCATTATGGAGAGCATATCTGTGGAGATGTATTTCGTTCCAAGAGGATAATAACGGAGGACAGGATAATAGTGGTGTTATCTGACGGCATGGGTCATGGGGTGAAGGCAAATGTTTTAGCAACATTTACTGCGGCTTTTGCCATCAATTTCACGGAGGAGCATAAGGATATAGAGAAGATAGCCGACATCATCATGAACACTTTGCCTGTATGTGCTGAGAGGAAGATCAGTTATTCGACATTTACGATAGTAGATATAGATCAAAACGGGTCTGTCAAGATCATCAGTTATACGAGTCCCGAAATAATGATTTTCCGGGGGAAGAAACCGATGGAAGTTGACTGGGAGGAGATAGAGATGACGAGTGAGAAGAATGAGGGGAAGATAATACAGACGGTAGAGTTTGTTCCGGAGAAGGGCGACAGGATAGTCTTTTGTTCCGATGGCGTTTCTCAGGCAGGGCTTGGGTCGGAGGAGTATCCTTTTGGTTGGGGTATGGGTAATTGTGAGGAGTATGTTATTAGGCATATCTCTAATTATCCTGATGTCTCGGCAGCTCATTTATCTTCTTCGGTGATAGCGCAGGCGATAAAGAGGGACAATTATCGTCCCACCGATGACATCAGTTGCGTGTCTATTTTTTTTAGAAATCCGCGCAAATGTTTAATTTGTACCGGTCCTCCATTTAATCCGGAGAACGATCGTGAGTATGCGGATATCGCTTCCACTTTTGAAGGTAAGCGGATAATATGTGGAGGGACTTCTTCCGAGATCATAGCGCGAGAGTTAGGATTAAAGATAAGGGACAAGTTAGGCGGGCATTATGAGCCGGGGGCGCCGCCGCAGTTTGAGATTGAGGGCTTTGACTTGGTTACCGAGGGGATATTGACGTTAACGGAAATAGACGAGTTGTTGAAACAGTATCATTCGTTAAATTTTGCCATGGGGAAGAGTTCGGCTGCCATGGTAGTCGATGTTTTATTGAGTTCCGATGAGATTTGTTTTCTTGTAGGGACGGGCATCAATCCGA
Organism: Bacteroidales bacterium; assembly: GCA_028701815.1. Classification (GTDB taxonomy): domain Bacteria; phylum Bacteroidota; class Bacteroidia; order Bacteroidales; family BM520; genus RGIG7150. The sequence continues at coordinate 11,652 of JAQVPY010000043.1, forward strand.
CGAATCAGGATCCAAATTTGCAGATGGAGCTTGAGGTACGACGCACGATAGTAAGCAGGATTGCTCACACTCTTGACGAGATCTTTTTAAAAGAAGTAAAGATTATCTATTTATAATGATTATAAATAATGACAAAAAAAAAGGTGTCTCATAAAAGACACCTTTTTAATTAACGGGAGTAATCAACTCCTGAGTTATCAGTCGTTGTATTCAGCGAGGACTTCTTTAACCTTATCGGGGGTCATACTTCCATAAACTTTATCGCCGACCATAAGTACCGGAGCGAGGCCGCAAGCGGCAACGCAGCGTAAACAGTTCAAGGAGAATTTACCGTCGGGGGTAGTTCCGCCGACTTGTATTCCGAGTTGACGTTTAAGTTCGTCTAATACTTTTTCAGCGCCACGAACGTAGCAGGCGGTACCCAGACATACAGATATCGGGTGGAGGCCTTTAGGTGTCATTGTGAAGAATGAGTAGAACGAGACAATACCATAAACTTTAGCAACGGGTATATTTAACTCTTTAGCAACTAATTCTTGAACCTCTGCTGAAAGGTAACCGAATTCACCCTGGACCTTATGAAGGACGTTGATAACTTCGCCGCCTTCATTGTTAAAGGATTTACAAACACCTTTGATGAATTGTACCTTAGATTCTGATAATTTAATAACTGCCATAATTTATTTCTTTTAATTAATTAACAAAACAATACTTTATTATTCGGCAACTTGGACGTGGTCTGATTTGTCGAAATAATGGGTATGCAACAATTCATGAGATTTATGACCGCAGGGTTCTCCGAGGTATTCTTCGTACAATTTTATGATTGAAGGGTTCTCGTGTGATTTACGGATAGGTTTACCTGCATCTTCACGATAGATTGCTTCGAAACGTTTTTTGATAATTTCGCTGTTACCGTGGTGGTAAGGTTGACCGGCGCCGCCGATACATCCACCCGGGCAAGCCATAATTTCAATAGCGTGGAATTGTTCTTTTCCATCGCGGACGCGTTCGAGCAGGGTACGTGCGTTTTTAAGGCCGTTAGCGATGCCGATATGGATAGGAGTTCCGTTGAAATCGACCCATGCGTCGCGTATACCTTCGAGGCCACGGAGTTCGTTAAAGTCGACTTTTTCTAGTTTTTTACCGGTGAACACTTCATAGGCGGTACGTGTAGCAGCTTCAATAACGCCGCCGGTAGCACCGAAAATAACAGCAGCACCTGTTGATTCGCCCAATGGGTCGTCATAATTTTCAGACGGCATTTCATTGAGGTCGAGGTTATATATCTTAATCAGGCGGGCTAATTCGCGGGTTGAGAGTACGTAGTCTACGTCGGGATTTCCGTTAACGGAGAATTCTTCACGTTGGCATTCGTATTTTTTAGCGAGGCACGGCATAATAGATACAACGACGAGGTCTTCACGTTTGATGTTCATTTTTTCTGCCCAATAGCTTTTAGCAATAGCACCGAACATTTGTTGTGGTGATTTAGCTGTTGACGGGACGTCGAGCATATCAGGGAAATTATATTCAAAGAAGTTAACCCAGCCCGGGCAGCAGGAAGTCAGGATCGGAAGACGCACTGATTTGTCGCCCTGCATATATTTGGATATACGGCCGAGCAGCTCGGTTCCTTCTTCCATAATAGTAAGGTCGGCAGCGAAATCGGTATCAAACACGTAGTTAAATCCGAGGCGGCGTAAAACTGCTGCGAGTTGTCCTGTTACGATAGTGCCGGGTTCCATTCCGAATTCTTCGCCTATAGCCACACGTACAGCGGGAGCTGTTTGTACTACTACAGTCTTCATCGGGTTGTTGATAGCGGCCATAACCTTACGTGTGTCATCAACTTCGCTGAGGGCACCGACGGGGCATACTTGAACGCATTGTCCGCACATTGTACAAGGGGAGTCTTCGATATCCTGTTCGAAGGCAGGAGCGACGACGGCTTGGAAGCCGCGGTTGATTGCTGACAGAGCGCCTACACTTTGTATGTTGTTACACATATTTTCGCAGCGGCGGCACATGATACATTTGTCCATGTCGCGGATAAGAGAAGGTGACATATCCATACGATAAGTGGATTGTTCTCCTTTGTAAGGTATCTCGCGGATTCCGAGCGACTGTGCCAATTTTTGCAATTCGCACTGACCGGATTTGGAGCATGTTAAACAGTCAGCAGGGTGGTCTGAAAGAATCAGTTCTACTACTGTTCTGCGGG
>JAQVPY010000044.1 GCA_028701815.1 Bacteroidales bacterium
GCCTTGCCTTCTTCGAAAAAAATGAAGAGATTAAGGAATTCCAATCATATATAGATAAATACCTCCCGCCAATCCCTAATAACCCCGATAAACTGGGCTATCAGGTAATCGTAGACGAAAATGAGGAAATTGTAGACCAACTTCCTTATACCCTCCTCTCGGGTATCGATCAGGATATCGACCAGGTGAAAGAAGAAGTGCTGCGACTTAACGGAATATTTATTCCGGCACATATCGACCGCGCCACTTTCAGCCTTACAAGCCAACTCGGATTTGTTCCTCCCGACCTCTGCCCCCACGCCTTCGAGATATCCAAATATTGCTCCCGCCAGAAAATACTGAAATTATATCCATATATAGAAAAATACCCGATATTTCAAGACTCTGATGCCCACTTCCCCGAAGATATAGGCTGCGTATGTAACCTGCTCGAGATGGAAGAATTTAACTTCCAAAATTTTAAAAATATTCTCAATCCCATCTCTTAAATGAAAGAAATAGCACTCAACTTCCTTGATATAGCCAATAACTCTATTAGAGCCGGCTGCTCACTTCTCGAAGTAACCCTCAAGGAAAGCGTTAAAGATAATATTATCGCCCTGACTATTAAAGATGACGGCTGCGGAATGGACGCTGAAACTCTGAATAAAGTTACCGACCCCTTCTTCTCAAGCCGTACAACCCGTCATATAGGCCTCGGCGTGCCATTCCTTAAACAACATGCCGAAATGGCCGGCGGCGATTTTAAAATCCAAAGTATAAAGGGTGTCGGCACTACCGTCTACGCCTCTTTCCAATACGACCACCCCGATAGACAACCCCTCGGCGATATCCCCGATGTTATCCTTATGCTTATCGCATCAAACCCCGAAATTAATTATACCTTCCATAGTATTACCGACGACGGAGAAATACTCTTCGATACCCGAGAAGTCAAAGATGCTCTCGGAAACGTGCCTGTAAATGACCCTGAAGTCCTAAAATTACTTAAAGATATGATGATTGTCGATAAAAATGATTAAATTTGCAAATTATTAACCCTAAATAAAATATTATGTCAAACTTACTTTATTCTGTAATATTATTTGCCAAACAAGCAACTCCTGTAGGCGCAGACGGCGCAGCTACCAAAAGTAACCCCTATAGCTCTATAATCCTGCTCGTTCTTTTAGTGCTCGCTTTTTACCTCTTCTTTATCCGCCCCTCTGTGAAAAAACAAAAACAACAGAAAGAGTATCAAAATTCCCTCGCTAAAGGCTCTAATATCGTTACTATCGGCGGAATCCACGGTAAAATTGTAGAAGTTAACGAAACAACTTTCGTTATCGAAACAGAAGGTTCTAAAATGGAAATCGAAAAAAGCGCCGTTAATGCCGAAATGGCCCCTAAAAAATAATTTCTCTTGCGGTGAAATGGATTAAATTTTATCCGCTTTGGATATGCGTGATGCTCGCCGCTTTGCTGTGGTACGTGTTCTACCTGTCCAACACCGTGACCCTCGAAATTAAACTTAAGGTCGACTATAAAAATGTGCCCCACGGGTACGTTGTAACTAAAGGATCGGATAAAGTTATTCCCCTGATATTTAATGTTAAAGGTAATGAAGTCAACTCCCTGAAGAAAAGCTTTGAGGATGTCTCTCTGTCAGTGGATATGAAACAACTCCACGTCGATTCAATTCTGCCATCACAGACTATTACCTATTCGCCGGCCTTGATGGTGAAACAACAAATTATGGACTACCATAAAAATAATGCCGTCTTCGAAATGGGCACGGACTCTGCTGATGTCGTGATTGAACGCGCTGTGGCTAAAAAGCTGCCCCTCATAGACAACTTTACCTATTCCTTGCCTCAAGGCGTGATGATTACGAATAATTCGGGACTCTCTGCGGACTCTGTAGTGGTAGTGGGACTGATGTCGGATATCTTTGACCTTACTGCAGTTAATACCCCTAAAAAAAACCTCGGACAAGTGTGGCAAAATGTCTCCTTCACCGTTGACCTTGGCGAAGAACTGAAAGATGTTACAGTTATCCCGCAAAAAGTAACCTACTCGCTGTCGGTGAGCCAGTTTACGGAAAACGACGTAAAAATCCCACTGTCTGTCGAAAATGACTCCTGCAACTATGAATTCTTCCCTGATGAGATTGATGTTAAATATAATGTCGCTGTGAAAGACTATGGCCTCGTGTCCCCGTCGATGTTCTCCGTGAAACTCGACTTCGCCGATAATTCAAATATGGCCATTGTCATCCTTGAATCCTCACCCGAATTTATTGACATCATCGACATCTCACCAAAATATGTCCAATATCTGATCTTTAAGAGATGATCAAGGCTGTTGGATTAACCGGTTCTATCGCCTCGGGAAAATCTACCGTGGCTAACATCCTTGAGAAATTGGGCTATCCTGTCTTCTATGCCGACGATGAAGCGAAAAAATTGTATTACAATCATCAAGTGGCAGCTAAATTGAAGGCTGAAATATCTACGTCTTTTTATAAAGATGCTAATATCCCGGATTTAAAAAAAATATCGGATTTTATCTTCTCATCACCTGAAAATGCGACGAAGGTGACAAATATCCTGTACCCCTTCTTAACTCAAACATTACTTGAATGGCAAGAAGCTAACGATAATAAGGCCCGTTACTGCTTCGTCGAAGCAGCAATGCTATTCGAAAGCGGTTGGAATAACCTGTTTAAAAAGGTCGTATGCGTCTATTGCAGGGAAATTGTAAGATTCGAGAGAATAAAAATCAGAAACGGCGAAAGAGCAGCGGAATATATTAATAGAGCGCAATTCCAGATGCCCGACGAACAGAAAAATAAACTGGCGGATTTTGTGATAGTTAACGACGGCACAAGGGCTTTGCTGCCTCAGATACTGCTTATGCTGAATGCTTTAAATGAATGTAATGGATAGAGTTATTGGACAAAAAATAATTAAAGATAATGTCGTGTGCGACGCTTCTTGCTTTACCCCTGAAGACGTGTTTATTTACGAAGTGATAAAGGTGCGCAATGCCGTGCCACTTTATGCCGATGAACATTTTGCTCGCCTCGTGGCCTCAAACTACGGAAAATTCGTGGGATGCGATAAGGAGACTTTTATAAATAATATAAGAATACTGTGTGCCCAAAATGCAATACTTAATAATAATGTTAAGATACTATACGACTATAAACACCTGTATTTTATCTTTATTAAAAGTCATTACCCGTCGGAAGAAGTACACGAATACGGCGTGAATGTCAGCACAGCCTTGCTGAAAAGAAACGACCCCAATCTGAAAAAGGTTAATCACGCCCTGCGCTCAACCGCAGACAATATTATGGCAGAAAAAGGAGTCTTTGAAGTGCTCCTCGTTCTCGATAACGGCTGTATTACCGAAGGCAGCCGCTCTAATGTCTTCTTCCTGAAAGATGAAACCGTATTTACAGCACCCGATGATATGGTGCTTAAGGGAGTGACACGAAATATCGTTATCGATGGCATTAAAAAACTCGGACTCAATACCGTTATGAAACCGGTTCTGCTGAAAAATATCGCTTCATACGACAGCGCATTCCTGACGGGTACCTCTATCGACGTGCTTAATATACGCAGTATCGACGAAATAAATTACAACGTTTCGGGAAAAGTCCTAAAATCTATTAATTTATTGTTCAAACGTTAATAAAATAATAATAAATACGGCTTGAGAAACGTTACAAATTCGGATTATTATTTTAAATTTGTAAAAAATATCATAGTGAGAAAAAATATTATTATTTGTCTGGTCTTCAGTTTGTTCATCACTTTTCAGGCTTTTTCGCAAACCGGCGGATCCAGCGCATATTCATTTATGAACGCTGCCGTGTCGCCGCGGCTCGCTGCAATGGGAGTGGATTTTGCGTCTTTTTACGACAATGATGTGAACCTTGCATGTGCAAACCCTTCACTTATCAACGAAAATATGCATAATGCCCTCTCAATGTCATATACCGATTATTTCTCGGATATAAATATGGGCTATGCAACCTATTCCCATACCTTCGATAAGGTCGGCTCTTTCGCTGCTACAATGCAGTATATTAATTATGGCGACTTTACTTACGCGGACGCTTCGGGCGTTACCTCGGGCTCGTTTCACTGTAACGAACTCGCCGCAGTGATAGGCTGGGGAAGGGCTCTGAATAAGAATTGGAGTATCGGTGCCAACTTTAAAATGATCTATTCGGGCTTCGAGGCTTATAATTCCTTCGGCCTTGCAGTGGATGTCGCCGGAACATACCATATCCCTGAGAAGAATTTCGATATGTCGCTGATAGCTAAAAATATCGGCGCCGAACTCGTGTCCTACGAAAAAGAGAGAAGCAAACTCCCATTCGAGATACAACTCGCATTATCGCAGAAACTTGAACATCTACCCTTTAGATATGTTATCCTCCTACATGATTTACAGACATGGAACCTTAGATATGATGACCCGTCGTCTTCTACCGTAACACTCGACCCTACAACGGGTGAGGCAATCGGAAAAACCAAGGCTGCCCTGTTCGGAGATAACCTCATGCGCCATATTACTATCGGAGGCGAGTTTACTATCGCTAAAATCATTTACCTCCGACTCGGATATAATTATCAGCGTCAACAAGAACTGAAAGTTGACACAATAAGAGGTCTGAACGGATTCTCCTTCGGACTGGGACTGGATATTTACCGTTTTGAATTCAGCTACTCCTTTGTATGCTATGCCCTCGGCGGCTCGCCAAACTATTTTAGCATTAAAACTAAGTTGTCTGACTGGTGGTAGAAATTTATAATTTTTAGATATGATAAATGAAAAATTGATAAACCCTCGTAGTATTGTTGTTGTAGGAGGGTCTAACGACGTTTCCAAACCCGGTGGAAAGGTCCTGAAAAATTTACTTATCGGTGGCTTTAAAGGCTATTTGTGCGTTGTAAACCCCAAATTGTCGGAAGTTCAAGGCATCAAAGCTTATAATAATGTCGAGGATATCCCCGACTGCGATCTGGCAATCCTCGCTGTCGCTTCTAAATATTGCCTCCATACCGTTGAAGTCCTCGCTCATCAAAAACATGTCGGAGGATTTATTATCCTCTCCGCCGGCTTCAGCGAAGAAAATGCCGAAGGCGCCGCTATAGAGAAAGAAATTGTTAAAACGATCAATGAAGTCGGAGGAAGCCTTATAGGTCCTAATTGCATCGGCTTTATGAATGTAAACTATAAAGGCGTATTCGTCGCGCCGGAACCTCTTCCGAGATGCGACTTTAACGGCATCGACTTTATCTCCGGATCCGGCGCTACAGCCTTGTTCGTTATGGAGACATGCATGTCGCTCGGCCTGACTTTTAATACTATCGCCTCTGTGGGCAACTGCGCCCAACTCGGAGTGGAAGAGATGCTCGAATATTTAGATGATACATTCGTCGAAGGTCATAGCCCGAAAACTAAACTCTTGTATATGGAGAGTATCAAAAAACCGGCTAAACTTCTCAAACATGCTCGCAGCCTTATATCTAAAGGTTGCCATATCGCCGCAGTTAAAGCCGGCAGCTCCGCTGCAGGCAGTCGCGCCGCTTCTTCTCATACCGGCGCCCTCGCAGGCTCCGATACCGCTGTAGAAGCCCTCTTCCGTAAAGCCGGCATCGTCCGCTGCTTCGGAAGAAATGACCTCGCCAGCGTCGCTTCAGTATTTCATGATAAAGAAATGAAAGGTAGAAATATAGCAATCATCACCCACGCCGGAGGCCCCGGCGTGATGCTTACCGACGCCCTCTCCAACTATAATGTCAACGTGCCTCATATCGATTGCCCCGAACTCCTCGCTCAACTTTTCCCCGGTTCCTCTGTCGGAAATCCTATAGATTATCTCGTGACGGGTACCGTGGAACAACTTGAGACTATTATAGACTATTGCGAGAATAAATTCGACTTCGTCGACGGAATGGTGGTAATATACGGTAATCCCAAACTTTTCGACGTGCGCCCCGTATTCGACCTCGTGAACAGAAAAATACAGGAATGCAAAAAACCTATATATCCCGTATTCCCTTCAATAATAAATTCTAAGGTTGAAACGGAAGAGTTTATCGAAAAAGGTAATGTAAACTTCCCCGATGAAGTAATCCTCGGTAACTCCCTCGGTAAAGTGCTGAATACGCACCCTATGTCTATGGAACGCCCTCCTTTTACCGTCGACGTGAAAAAGATCAGATCTGTAATAGATAGCGTGGAAGATGGCTATATCGCACCTCAAAAGATTCAGGAACTCCTCGACGCGGCAGGAATTAAACGTGCCGGCGAAGCAGTCGTCAAAACAGCCGACGAGGCAGCCGAAGCAGCAGCAAAACTCGGTTTTCCCGTAGTTATGAAGGTCGTGGGCCCTGTACATAAATCCGATGTCGGTGGCGTTACACTTAACGTTAATGATGAACAGACAGCCCGCGCAGAATTTGAAAGAATGATCAAAATAAAAGATACTTATGCCGTCCTTCTGCAGAACATGCTCTCCGGAACAGAACTCTTTGCAGGCGCGAAATTCGAGCCGAAGTTCGGTCACCTCGTCCTTTGCGGCTTAGGCGGTATCTTTATCGAAGTGCTTAAAGACGTTCAAAGCGGCCTCGTCCCCCTTTCAGTACCTGAAATTACAGGCATGGTTAACAGACTTAAGGGATTTAAAATTTTGCAGGGTGTGAGAGGTCAGGAAGGCGTAAATATTGATCATTTTATTGAGACCGTGGCAAGACTTTCTATGCTCGTGGAAAGCGCTCCCGAAATAGTCGAGATGGACCTTAATCCGCTTTTGGGGAATACCAAAAACGTGACTGTCGTTGACGCACGTGTGAAAATAGAACATAATATTAGACATGAATAAAAATAGATAATATGATAGCACCAGCAGACTTGGTAAAAGAAAAAATGCATGCCATCGGCATCGAAGACCTGTCGAAGACATCAATAAGAGAAATCTCGGCCTTGGCCGACTCACTTGAGAAAGCGACAGGCGAAAAATACATTAGAATGGAAATGGGCGTCCCCGGATTACCCGTGCCCGAAATCGCCATCAATGCGGAAATAGCTGCACTGAAAGCAGGCGTCGGGGCTAAATACCCGAATATCAACGGTATCCCCGAACTTAAAAATGAGGCTTCACGGTTTTTGAAACTGTTCCTAAACGTGGACGTTAAACCTGAAAATTGCGTTCCTTGCGTCGGCTCTATGCAGGGAGGCTTTACTACTTTTATGACCCTGACACGCCTCAAAAAAGGAAAAGATACAATACTTTTTTTAGACCCGGGATTTCCGGTTCATAAACAACAGGCTCGCGTAATGGGAGCCCCATACGTCTCTTTCGATGTATATAATTACAGAGGCGAAAAACTGAGAACCAAACTCGAAGAATACCTCTCGAAAAATAATATCGCATGCCTTCTCTATTCCAACCCTAACAACCCATCGTGGATATGCTTTACAGAGAATGAACTGATGATAATAGCAGAGATGTGTAAAAAATATGACGTCATCCCTATTGAAGACCTCGCGTATTTCGGAATGGACTTCCGTAAGGACTATTCCGTGCCGGGACAACCTCCATACCCGCCTTCAATAGCTCATTATCTGGATAAATATGTGCTTCTTGTCTCTAGCTCTAAAGCTTTCAGCTACGCGGGACAGAGAATGGGCTTTATCGCTATGTCGAATACTCTGGCAACAACACATTCTGAAGACCTCCTGAGATATTACAACTGGGACGCTTTCGGACGCTGCCTGATATACGGAACACTCTATGCTATCAGCTCGGGAACAGCTCACTCGGCACAATACGGGTTCGCTGCAATTCTAAAGGCTTCTAATGACGGCGACTATAACTTTGTCAAAGTGGTTAGAGAATACGGCGAAAAAGCTCATATCATGAAAGAAATATTTCTGAAAAACGGCTTTAATATCGTCTATGATAAGGACGGGGAAACTCCAATTGCTGACGGCTTCTATTTTACACTTGCATATAAGAATATGGGCGGTCACGACTTGCTGTTTAACCTTTTGCGATACGGCGTCAGCGCAATAAGCCTGAATATCACAGGCAGCGAACATGGAAACGGTCTGCGCGCATGCTGCTCAATGGTCCCGCGTTCCCTGTTTGACGCCCTTGAGGTAAGAGTTGCCGACTTCGCGGAAGAATTTATGAATAATTGATGACAATAAATTTTGTTTAGAAAAAAATAATCAGTAATTTCGCTGATTGAAAAATATTAACTAAAAAAATCAGATAACATGGCAAAAATTCGTGGAGCAGTTGTTATTGACAAAGAGTTATGCAAAGGTTGCGGCTTGTGTATTGTAGCATGCCCGGCTAAAGTATTGGGACACTCAGGAAACGTCAACGGCAAAGGCTATGATTATGTAACAATGGTTAATCCTGATGCATGTATTGGTTGTGCGTCATGCGGAACCGTATGTCCCGACAGCGTTATAACTGTTTATAAGGCTAAGTTTGATTAGTAACAATTAAAAAAGATCTAAAATGGGTGAATTAAGATTAATGAAAGGAAATGAGGTTTTAGCCGAAGCCGCTATAAGAGCGGGTGTTGACGGCTATTTCGGTTACCCTATAACCCCTCAGTCCGAAGTTATGGAAACCCTCATGCTGCGTAAGCCTTGGGAAGAAACGGGAATGGTCGTTTTACAAGCAGAGAGTGAGGTTGCATCTATCAACATGGTTTATGGCGGCGCCGCTTGCGGTAAGAAGGTTATGACATCTTCTTCAAGCCCCGGATACAGTTTGATGCAAGAAGGTATTTCATATTTGGCAGGTGCAGAATTACCCTGCGTAATTATTAACGTCAGCCGCGGCGGCCCGGGACTGGGAACAATCCAACCGTCACAAGCTGACTATTTCCAGGTGACTAAAGGTGGCGGTCATGGCGACTATCACGTTATAGCCCTCGCTCCAAACTCTGTTCAGGAAATGAGCGACTTTATGACGCTGGCTTTCGACCTCGCTTTTAAATATCGCTGCCCCGCAGTCATACTTAGCGATGGCGCAATCGGTCAGATGATGGAAAAAGTTTATCTTAGCGACTTCGTACCACGTCGTACGGAAGAACAGATAAGAAAAGATTGTGGCGAATGGTGCACTCTCGGTAGTAAACGCCATAATGTTATCACATCCCTCGAACTCGACTCTGTCGTTATGGAACAGAGAAATATCGCTCTGATGAAAAAATATGCGGAGATGCAAAAAGAAGCAAGATATGAAGCGTATATGACAGATGACGCAGATTACCTCTTCGTCGCTTTCGGAACAGCTTCCCGTATCTGTAAGAAATCAATCGAAATGGCAAGAGAAAAAGGTATTAAGGCAGGCCTCTTCCGCCCGATTACCCTCTACCCGTTCCCGACAAAAGCCCTCTACGAAATAGGAACCAAAATGAAAGGGATCCTCTCCGTGGAAATGAACGCCGGTCAAATGGTAGAAGATGTTAAACTCGCTGTTGAATGTAAAGTGCCGGTGGAATGGGCAGGTCGTAACGGCGGTATTATACCGTCACCCGACGAAGTCCTCGAAGCACTCGAAACTAAAATTATAGGAGGTAAATAAGATGGCAGAAATCGAACTCAAAGATATTATTAAAGAAGAAAATATCGTTTATAAGAAATCAAATATCATTCTTGACAGAACCATGCACTACTGCCCGGGATGTAGCCACGGCGTTACTCATAAACTCGTGGCAGAAGTGATAGAAGATATGGGAATCCAAGATCAGACAATCGGCGTCTCCCCTGTGGGATGCTCAGTGTTTGCATATAACTACCTCGATATCGACTGGCAGGAAGCTGCCCACGGTCGCGCTCCCGCTGTAGCTACCGCTATTAAAAGACTGCTCCCCGATAAATACGTGTTTACATATCAGGGCGATGGTGACCTCGCGTCTATCGGCGCTGCTGAAATCCTCCACGCATGCAACAGAGGCGAACATATCGTCTGCATCTTCGTCAATAACGCCATCTATGGTATGACAGGCGGTCAAATGGCTCCGACTACCCTCGTGGGTATGAAAACAGCTACTACCCCCTACGGACGTGATATAGACCGTAACGGTTACCCCCTTAAAATAACCGAACTTATTGCCCAACTCCCAGGTACATGCTACGTTACCCGCCAATCTGTGGATACCGCCGCCGCCGTAAGAAAAACTAAAAAGGCTATAAGAAAAGCTTTCGAAAACCAGAGAGATAAAAAAGGTACATCCTTTATTGAAGTCGTATCTACTTGTAACTCCGGATGGAAAGTCGATCCCGTTAAGGCTAACCAATGGATGAGAGACCATATGTTCAAATTCTACCCGCTCGGCGATATGAAAGATGCAACGAGAGATAATCCCGCTGACTATGAACAGTATATAAAAGAAGAAAAATAACCGGATAAATATTAAAATTATGACAGAAGAAATGATTATTGCCGGATTCGGCGGACAAGGTGTTTTGTCAATGGGCAAAATTATTGCCTATTCCGGTATTATGCAAGACCTCGAAGTTTGCTGGATGCCGTCTTACGGTCCCGAAATGAGAGGCGGTACTGCTAACGTAACCGTTATCGTCAGCGATAAAGCTATCAGCTCCCCAATACTCCACCAATTCGATACCGCTATCGTCCTTAACCAACCTTCAATGGATAAGTTCGAAGCTCAAGTGAAAAAAGGCGGAATTTTGCTCTATGACCCTAACGGTATTACTAAACCCCCGACACGTAAGGATATCAACGTCTATAAAATAGACGCTACCGAGATAGCTGCTAATATGGGCAACGTGAAAATATTTAATATGATCGTACTCGGCGCCTACCTTAAAGTTAAACCCGTAGTGGAACTCGAAAACGTAATGAAAGGCTTGGCTAAATCTATCCCCGCTCGCCACCATAACCTCCTGCCTCTTAACGAAGAAGCAATTAATATCGGCGGCGAACACGTGGAAAAATGCTAACCGAACACTTTCTGAAAGGTAGTTGATTCTACCATAATAATTTAAAGCATACATGACCCCCATTAAGACGGTCGTGTATGCTTTTTTTAACTCATAACCGTCATGCAGTCAATTAAATTCTTAAAATCTCTTCACCTGCCTAAAAATAGAACACTCTATAATATGTTTGTCGCTGAAGGCATCAAGACAGTGTCCGATATCATCTCCCAGGGCTATCACCCTGTCGAACTGCTCTATTGCGACGACCCTCAAGTGCCGGACCCTATTAAACGCTCCGGCGAACAAGTGCCCTATTCAACTCTCGAAAGAGTATCCTGTATGAAAACCCCACCCTCAGTTTTTGCCGTCTTTAAGAAATTCGGAGATGAGTTCGCACATGTTTCTGATGAAATGCTCCTCATGATGAGTAAAGACCATATCCTCTTTCTCGACAATATCTCTGACCCTGGCAATTTCGGAACAATTATCCGTACCGCCGACTGGTTCGGATTTCATAATATCGTATGCTCTAATAATACTGTCGAAATGTATAACCCTAAAGTCGTCCAAGCTACTATGGGCGCCCTCGCTAACGTTAATATCGTTTATGTGAATACTCCCGACTTCCTTGACATTTGTAAAAACAACTGTATGCCGATTTGTGGCACATACATGAACGGAAGTAATATAAATACAATGACTTTCGCTGAAAAGAGTGTTTTTGTTATCGGGAATGAGGCAAATGGAATATCCCCTGAAGTATCTGGATATATTACTGAAAGGATAAGCATTGCTCCCTGTGGGGGTAGGGTGAGTGAGTCTTTAAATGCAGCTATTGCCGGAGCGATAGTGATGTATCGGCTACGGCAATAGCATGGTTTTTGACGACGTCTATTTAAACGTCATATTTTCCTTTGTAGTATATTTCTCGCAATAATGGCATTGGAGTTTTGGCTCTTCACCTTCGGTCTGTATAAGCGTGAACTTACAGTCGACCTCCTGATTGTTGGTGATGCATTTCGGATTTATACATTTTACAATATTCCCGATTGTTTCCGGTAGGGAAACGCGTTTTTTCTCAATTACTTGAAAGTCTTTTATTGTAATAATGGTCGCATTAGGGGAGACTAAGGCAATCTTATTCAGTTCTTCGTCTTTAAAATATCTGTTGGCGACTTTAATAATACCTTTTTTGCCGTATTTTTTGCTGGAGAAATTATACCCGATAGTTACCTGTTCGGTAAAGTCCTCGATATTCAATATCTTCACAACGGTAAACAGGCTGTCGGCTGCGATATGGTCTATCACGGTCCCGTTTTCTATAGCGGATACTACGATATGTTGTTTATGTTCTTCCATCTTATTCTATTATTTAATGCCTAAAACGTGAGCAAGCAGTGCTTCTCTCATATAAACCCCGTTAAGGGCCTGTTGAAAATAGTATGCTTTCGGGTTGCTGTCGACGTCGATGCTGATCTCATTAACTCTTGGCAACGGGTGCACTACTTTAAGATTTTCTTTGGAATCGGCGAGCATATAATTTTTCAATACATAGCTGTTTTTTACTTTTTCGTATTCCAGCGGGTCGGCGAAGCGTTCTCTTTGAACTCTTGTCATGTATAGAACGTCAACTTTCGGTATCGCTTCTTCAAGAACGGAGGTCTCGTAATATTTAAGTCCCGCATTTTTTATATGCTGGATGAGTGCCGGCGGAAGTTTTAATTCTTCCGGGGAAACGAGATAGAAGGTCGCGTTGAAGTTAGACATGGCTTGTACAAGCGAGTGTGTCGTCCTTCCGTATTTTAGATCGCCAACAAGAGCGATCTTAAGGTTTTCCAATGTGCCTTGTGTTTTCATAATTGAAAAGATGTCGAGCATACATTGTGTGGGATGCTGATTGGCGCCGTCGCCGGCGTTGATTATTGGTACGTGGGAGACCTCATTGGCAAAACGTGCGGCGCCTTCGAGAGGGTGGCGCATTACGATAAGGTCGGCGTATAAACTCACGTTTGTTATAGTGTCGCGTAAGGATTCTCCTTTTTGTACGCTTGAGGTAGAAGCATCGGTAAAGCCGATGATTCTGCCGCCGAGGCGCTGAATGGCAGTCTCAAAACTTAAACGAGTTCTTGTCGATGGCTCGAAAAAAAGTGAAGCGATGACTTTATTCTTGAGCAGCTCCGGTTCCGGATTATGCTCAAAGTAATCGGCAAGCTTAATGAGCTCCAATAATTCGTCTTTTGAGTAATCTGTGATTGATATAAGACTTGTTTTGTTCATAATATAGGGATATTTTTTTTTCGGCTCAAAAAAAAGGCGACCTTTAATGAAGGTCGCCTTTCATATTGAAAATATTATTTCAAGTTGTGCTTTACAATGAAGTCGTCAAGTACATCTTTTAACGTAGGAGTACCGATTTCCTGTAAATCGTAATAAACACGCGTCGTAGGCTTGTTTATCTTGATTATACGGTTAAGATCGATAGGAGTACCGATGATAACGGTGTCACAGTCCGTATTGTTAATAGTCGTTTCAAGGTCTTTCAATTGTTGTTCGCTGTAGCCCATAGCAGGAAGAATGTTACCGATGTTCGGGTAAATTCTGTAAGTTTCGGCTAATTTACCTACAACATAAGGACGAGCGTCGATTTCTTCGATGCAACCGTATTTTCTTGCTGCAATTGTACCGGCACCGATCTTCATTTCACCGTGGGTGAGTGTAGGACCGTCTTCAACGATTAAGCAACGTTTTCCGCGAATGAGTTCAGGATTGTCAACCTGACAAGGACTTGCACCGTCGATGACGATGGCTTTCGGGTTAACTTTTGCAATGTTGTCGCGAACGGTCTGAATGCCTTCCGGAGTAGC
>JAQVPY010000192.1 GCA_028701815.1 Bacteroidales bacterium
TATCGACCTGCAATATGTTAGATTCGGCAAAGTTATTGATGTCGTAGGCTCTATTGACGAACAATATGCCACTTACGACTCACAGGGGCATATCGTCAACGACCCGTGGCCTACCGACTCATATTCCGGTGGTTTCGACCTCGACGCCGTAGGTGTCATCAACGCCGGAGAACCTTATACCATGTCCGATTTCAACGACCTTTCCCTCAGCAACAACTCATATTGGAACGGTTCCGACGGCTCAGGAATGTTTACGTCCGGAAACATCGAATACGTCAATAATTTTGACGCCACTTATTATTCATGGGCGGGATTCTCATATTCTAATATGACGGATAATACCACCCCCGGTTACGAAAACCAATTCAGTGCCTATACACGTGGCGGAATGGACGCAGGTGAAGACGGCGGCACTAACTACGGAATAGCTTTTGTAGGCACCGACTGGCAAAGTGGCTCATCCGACCCCGTGCCCGTTGAAGCTAATATCATAGGCAACGAAGCAAAAGTAATAAACGGCTTTTACGCCACAAATGCCACTTATTCTTACCTGTCAATGCTTAACGGCGACTCGTACGCGAAAAAATTCGGCGGCGACAGCGGTAACGACCCCGACTATTTTAAACTCATCATCTACGGCATTGACGCTGAAGGCAACAACACCGAGGAAGTGGAATTTTATCTCGCCGACTATAGATTCGACGACAACTCTCTGGATTATATCGTCGACAACTGGCGCTGGGTCGAGCTCAGCAGTCTCGGAAAAGTTACAGGCCTGCGCTTTTATCTCGAATCATCCGACGCAAGCGCCTACGGAATAAATACGCCCACGTATTTCTGCATCGATAATATTTATACGGCTCCTGTCGTTATTAATGCAATAGAAAATTCATCAATTGCTTGTGATGTCAATGTTTATCCCAATCCTTCCGATGGAAGATTCACTGTCGAAACCACAGAAAACACTTCGATTTACATATACGATATGTCAGGAAGAAACGTCTTCACAAGAGACAATGTCAACGGCAATATTTCAATCGACCTCTCCGCACAGACTTCAGGAGTGTATATTCTCACTACTCGCAGCAGCAGCGGCACCGGATCGAGGAAGCTTATCGTCAGATAGCAATTGCAATATCTATTATTATTCAACATAAAATAACGAATGATTGTATGATGCAAAAAGTTACATATATAGTAATGACAATATTTATATTGAGCGCGATTTCAACCCGCGCTCAATATATTTCCAAAATATGGGAATACAAACCTGCACCGGGACAGTTTATCAACTCCGCACCATGGGGCTGTCCCTACTCTGCAAATACTCTTATCGGAGGCACCAACGGCACTTTGTCGCTCGGCTCTTTCGGAGGCTATGTGGTATTCTCTTTCGAGAACCCCGTCGAAAATGACGATGCAAATCCTTACGGAATTGACTTTACTATTTTTGGTAACCCACTCACCGACTGGTCGGAACCTGCCGCTGTTTTTGTCATGAAAGACGATAATGGAAACGGTCTCCCCGACGACACCTGGTACGAACTCGCCGGCAGCGACTATTTTTTCACCTGCTCTATCCACGACTATGAGGTTACCTATACCAACCCGAACGCCAATAGCGACATTCCATGGAGCGACAATTATAGCAACTCCGGCGTGATTACAGCGCTGTCGGATATACACCCCTACTATCCTGTTGCCGACTCGTTTCCGGAAATCAACAACAACAGCTATAGTCTAAACGGTTCGTATATTGTCGGCGCTATAGATCTATCCGTACCATATAATATCAGATCATATAAACGCGGCTTCGGCTATGTAGACAACAACTTTAGAGGGGTTGCTCCATATACCATTCCCGACAACCCATATACAGAGGAGACGGAGAACTCTGGCGGGGACGCTTTCGATATCAGCTGGGCGATTGATGAGAACGGAAATTATGTGGATTTGGATATGATTCATTTCGTGAAAGTCCAAAGCGCCATGCTCGCTAACGCCGGATGGCTCGGAGAAATATCTACCGAGATTACGGGCGCTGTAGATGTGGCTCCTGACAACTCCATCACCGGAAACCTCGACATGCTCGTGCTCAAAGACCTACCCGACACTATATCGTATTATCCGTACTACCTCGAATATTTCTGCTTTCATAGCGGACGGCTCGACGAGACTGAAACCGTTACATGGACCGTCAGCCCTGACATCGCAAAAATAGATGAACAGGACCGCCTGACCTTCCACGATGAAGGTGCGGTACAGATAACCGCTACTTTAGACTCAAATCCGGAGATAACCAAAACTGTATCTACTTTTTTAAAACGCTGCTGTTCAGGCATATCCTCCACGGACAACAATATATCTGTTTTTCCTAATCCTGCGCAGGATTTTGTCACCATACAAAATGCCGAAGACAGTGATATCGCCATTTTCGACCTCTCGGGACGCTGCGTTATCAATGTCAGGAACTATTCAGGAGAGTCCATTGATATCAGCGCTCTGAAAGCCGGTATGTTTTTCGTGAAGGTCGGCGAGGAAATTATCAAACTTGTAAAAAAATAGATTTATTAATATCTTTGCATCCTTACAAACTTAAAGCAACCTTCACATGAAACGCTATTGTCAGACCCTTAAGCTCAGAAACAACAAGGAATTAATCAGTCAATATGTTAAGGAACACGCCTCCGTGTGGCCCGAGATAAAAGCCGGAATCAGAGAGGTAGGCATCCTCGATATGCAGATATATATCCACGATAATATTCTGTTTATGATCGCCGGCACTGTTGACGACTTCGACTGGGAGAAGGACAATGCACGTTTGGCGACCCTTCCGCGACAAGCGGAATGGGAGGCATATATGTCTAAGTTTCAACAGGCCGAGTCCGGCGCGACGTCTGCCGAAAAATGGCAGATGATGGAGAAAATCTTCTCATTATAAGCTTTGCCGCAGTAGCGAGGCTGATTAGTGCACACGTTTCGGTTAGAAAGAGGTTGTAGCAGACAGATGTTTGTTATAATGAGAGAACGTTTTTTACGGGGTTAGCGTATATATTAAGGAAAATGTCGAGCAGTTCGTCATAGTCGCCAGTTAAATGCATTAATCCATCGTTCATATATTTTTCAAAAGCCATTTTTTCGTCAGAAGAATAATGGCTTTTAAAAGCGCCTGTACCATGTAATATATCAAAAGCGATATAATTTGTCTTCCACAGAACATAATTATCATAGATACGTTTATCGATAATCTTAGCGAGGTGGCTGAATTTCTCATTTTTGATAAAGCCGTCACACTCTTCGAGTTCAGCTTCTGAAATTGTATCCGTTACTGCAAGATGTATTTTCCCTTTTTTTTGCATTATACCATGGATGATACTGTTGAGATCTTCGCCTTCGCTTTTAACATATTTCTGATA
>JAQVPY010000193.1 GCA_028701815.1 Bacteroidales bacterium
AAGTTTAGCGATAATTATTTTGCCTTTTTATTTTTTATCGGACAGCACAAATTTTTTAATATTTTTGCAAAGATATAGCTATTTTTTATTTTTATGTGAAAATAAAATATCTTTGCATTATGAAATATTCTGTATTAATTGTTGACGACAACAAAGACATCCTTTCGGCTTTAAAGATTATGCTTACGCATCACTTTAAGGAAGTATGCACCCTTGATTCGCCGAAGTCTTTGATGACAACTCTCCGCAATAACAATTTCGATGTGGTGCTGTTAGACATGAATTTCAAAGAAAATACCGACACAGGCAATGAAGGTCTTTTTTGGTTGTCGGAGATAAAGAAAGTACATTCGTGTGAGGTTGTACTTTTCACTGCATACGGCGACATCGACTTAGCCGTTAACGGGATAAAAAACGGTGCCTACGATTTTATCGCCAAACCGTGGAATGATGAAAAGCTCACCTCTACCCTATTAGATGCAGCGAAATTGTCACGTTCAAAGACTTCATCAAAAGCAGGAGCCATCAAATCGGACATAGATGGCAACGGCGCACCAATGTTTTGGGGAAATTCGGCCAATATGCAGCAATTAAAATCCATGGTAGAAAAGACTGCATATAGTGACGCGAGTATTCTCATCACCGGAGAAAATGGCACGGGGAAAGACATGCTGGCTAAAGAGATACATCGCCTGTCAAATCGAAAAAACCGTCCATATATCGCTGTAGACATGGGCTCTCTTCCGGAGACTCTCTTCGAGAGCGAGTTGTTCGGTCATGTAAAAGGCGCTTTCACAGACGCCAAATTTGAACGCAGCGGGAAATTTGAAGCAGCCGAAGGCGGGACGCTATTTTTGGACGAAATAGGCAACCTACCACTGTTCCTTCAATCAAAACTCCTACGAGTACTACAGGAACGGTCAATAACGAAGATTGGCGATAATAAGATCATCCCTGTCGACATCCGACTTATTTGTGCGACTAACATGGACATAGAAGCCATGGTGCATAAAGGCACCTTCAGAGAAGACCTATACTACCGTATTAACACCATACATCTCAAATTGCCCCCTTTAAGAGAGCGAAGCAGCGATATTAATGAATTTGCAGACATCTTTATGAAACAATTCGCGGCAAAATACAATAAGCCCGTAACAAATATTAGCGCCGAAGCCATAAATGGATTACATCGCTGCCAATGGGGCGGCAACATCCGTGAACTGCAGAACTGCATCGAAAAAGCTGTAATACTCTGCGAAAACAACGAGTTACAACTAAACGACCTACAACTCAACTACCTCAATTACTGGATTCCGGAGAATAATAACGAAGATATTGCTCCCCTTGACGACATCGAAAAAAACGCCATAGTCAATGCAATCAACAAATGCGACGGCAATTTATCGTTAGTAGCCAAACAATTGGAAATAAGCCGCCAGACATTATATAACAAACTAAAAAAATATAACCTGTAGATTTTAAGCAATCATGCTAAAAAAGATAATCATATTATTAATAGCACTGGTTACGTTTGTTGTCATCTCTGCAACAAGTTTTATCAACAATTATATTATAATAGGAATAATAGCTGCCGTTCTCTCAATAGTATGCATTTTTTTCATCATCTATAGTTACAGACACAACTATAAGAAATTGATTTTCATGCTCAACGCTATGGAAGCCAACGATTTCAATTTTCATTTCGATGACAACCGAAAAGATAAAACAATCGACAGTATGTTCAATTACACACTAAATAAAATAAAATATGTGCTCGAGATAGAGAAAAATGCCGCAGCCGAAAAAGAGAGGTATTACGAGACCATGCTTGAGAAGGCAGACACCGGCATTATGGCCGTCGACAACAATAATTTTGTCATCTACAGAAACCTAAAAGCCTTGAACATCCTCGGGCTGCCACTACTTACTCATTTGAAACAACTTGCGCGGATAAATGAGGCTCTTGCAAATATTTTTATCAATATAGCAGATGGCGACAATAAAAACGCCTCATTTTACAATGAACAGGGGAAAACAATTGTATCAATCAACTGCAGCCGCGTCTGTCTAAAAGATGAAGACCTGCGCATAATATCCATAAATAGAATCAACAAGGAAATCGAATCCGCGGAGTTGGAGACCTGGTCGCGACTGATTCGTGTTCTCACCCACGAAATCATGAATTCTATTTCCCCTATCGCCTCACTCAGTGAAACTCTATCAAAATACTGCGGAGAAAATGTTGACGAACTGAAAGAAGGTCTTGAAGTAATAAACAAGACAAGCGAAGGTCTCATCTCTTTCGTGGAATCATATCGCAGCCTCACCCGTATCTCAAAGCCCCAAAAGAAAGCAGTAGCCCTCGAAGAGATGGTTAACAGCATCCTGACACTCGTCAAAGACGATATAAATTCCGCCGGCATGAAATGCACTCTGCATTCGTCACAAAATAACATTATGCTATATATCGACGAAAATCAGATTTCGCAAGTGATGATCAACTTGATCCGCAATGCCATTCAGGCTCAATCTTCAATATTAAATATTAACGCCACTATAGATCACGACGAGACCATCAGGATCGAATTCGCTAATAACGGCAAACCTATCGCGACTGAAAATATTGACCGCATTTTTATTCCCTTCTATACCACTAAGACAAATGGCAGCGGTATCGGACTTAGCATTTCGCGACAGATTATGCAGATGCATGAAGGCAGTATCCAACTTCTGCGCTCCAATGAAAAAGAGACTACTTTTATCTTGTTATTTAATTAAAGACAATACAGTATCTCTTTTTAACACATTGTGTCGCTATTTTGTATACAAAAAAGTAATCAGATTAACATATTTTTTATTTTCTTTGCAAAATAAGATTGAATATTTGTATTAACATCTTATATAGTAAATACAACATTGAAGAACGCACTCGTTATTGCAACAATAAGACAAAACGGGAATTAATGGAAGTTGTAACAAGGATTAATTAGGCGGATAACAATGCATAACAACGTAATACACATAGGGCATCTAATACAGGAGGCCTTAAAGGAACAAGGGAGAAGCGCTACATGGCTGGCACGTCAGATACACTGTAGCAGGACAAATATCTACAAAATATTTGCGAAAGACAATATAGATATCAAATTGCTAAAAACAATATCCTTGTCTTTAAATATAAATTTTTTCAAAATCTTATCTGAGAACTTCATAGATGAATGACCTTTGTTTACATATTCTATACAGAATGTAGCCGTACGATAAACAGCTATTTATTACATTTTGTCATTTCCTGATTTTGGTTGACTAAAAGTCTTTCTTATCCCTGATAAAAGTTGATTCGATTAATGATTAAAACTTATTTTTGTTTACTTATTTATTTAATAACTGAAAATTGTTTACCAAATGT
>JAQVPY010000194.1 GCA_028701815.1 Bacteroidales bacterium
ACTTCTCGTGATATCCAATGTTTTCTGATTCTTTCATTGTTAACTCTGTTTTTAGAGTCAACTTTTTTCAGGGTAAGACATACTATAGAAAAAGAAAAGCCGGGAGATTTGATAAAAGGACATAAAAAAAAGTGATGCTGAAAACGTCTATTCCTTCCTCTAAGGGACTGGCGCGATTGACATCAGCATCACGTGGCAAAAGTAATACAAATTTTAATACAAAACAACAATGAATAAAAAAATATTATCACATCAACACAATTCAAAATTCTTATCCGCACCGCATATTCCTTATAAAGGCAATAAGGCTGCAATTGCTCAACAGTTGTGTGAGGCAATGCCCCAGTGCAATCATTTTTTGGATGCATGTTGCGGAGGCGGATCTATTGGACTTACCATGCTTGCAAATGTTAACCTGTCTTACGGCTTGTTGTCAATGTATCAATTGACAAATAGAAAGGTTTTTAAAGCATCCGAGACCCTTACTCGTAAAGCAGGCCGCCTTATGGGGGAATTGGGCTCGATTATGGGAGAACATAAACGCTTGAAAGAGCAAATTAATGCAATTCAAGTTGCTCAGGGAGACTTAAACAAAGATGAAAAAGTTCTTAAGGTGCCAGTATCGGAGGAGGATTTGCTTAAATTTGAGACATCCGGTGCAGTGACCATCCAAAGTGATGAAGAATATGCAATCTTCGATGCAACTTTGGAAGACGACGGGGAATAAGATGAATAGCAAAAATTAGACATGTTATCGTTGTATGCGATGAAAATGACACTTACTTATTCCATTCTTCATTGAAAAATTCTCAATAAAAAAGGCCGACAACTCAGGCCGGCCAATTGATTTGTTAATAGCGTTAACTGTTAATTAAAAAAAGGTGCCTAAGCACCTTTTTTTTAGCTCCTGTCGACATAGTGCGTATGTAGATACGTGTGCGATTTATGACCGCACGGCGTACCTAAGAATTCTTTGTAGATGGATGCAATGTAAGGGTTTTCGTGCGATTGACGAAGCTGCTTGCATTCATCTTCTTCATAAAGGTTCTTCATACGTTTTTCTTTGATGTACGGGTCGTCACTGCGTGGCTGACCGCCTCCGGTGATACAGCCGTTGGGACAGCCCATAACTTCAATGAAATGATATGGCGAGGTGCCGTTCTGAATCTGTTCGGTGAGAATACGCGCTCCGGCAAGACCGCTGGTGACTGCCACTTTGACTTCAAAGCCTTCAAACAGCTTGTATTCCGGTAATACATTCTCTAACTTTAATGTCGCCTCTTTGATTTGCTTGAGACCGACAATAGGAGTTACGTGCAGATTTTCGAACGGTAAGTTTCTGCCTGTGATTAAGAAATAAACGGTTCTTAATGCAGCCTCCATTACGCCTCCGGTTAACCCGAAAATGTCGGCCGCACCAGTGGAGAATCCTAAGGGACTGTCGAAATCTTCATCAGGTAGATTTTTGAAATCAATACCCGCCTGCTTAATAATGGCGCCTAATTCACGTGTCGTCAGCACCGCATCTACATTCGGCACGCCGTCGTTGAACATCTCTGGACGCGTGATCTCGAATTTCTTTGCGGTACATGGCATCACTGATACTACGAACATTTTCTTTGGTGAAATGCCGAGCTTGTCGGCATAGTACGATTTTACTATCGCGCCGAGCATCATGTGTGGCGATTTGCAGGTTGAAAGGTGGGGTAGCATCTGAGGATAATAGGATTCAATATACTTAATCCATCCGGGAGAACAACTCGTTATCATGGGTAGGGTAGCGTCTTTGCCGGTTAATATGGCTGTTGCCCTCTGCAGAAACTCGGTCCCCTCTTCCATAATTGTAAGGTCGGCACTCCAATTTGTGTCGAAGACATCGTCAACGCCTAACGCTCTCATGGCGGACGCTAATTTGCCCGTTACACGGCTTCCGGCAGGATATCCAAAGATTTCTCCTATAGCTACGCGTACTGCGGGAGCACACTGAATGACGACACGCTTTTCAGGATCGTTTATGGCATCCCATACCTTTTGTATCCCGTCGGTCTCTTTTAATGCGCCAACAGGGCAGACTACCGTGCATTGACCGCAGAATGAACATTTCGCGTCATTTATCGGGAGGCACATCGCGGGCGAGATCTCTGTGTCAAAACCTCTGTTCTGCGCGTTGAGAATGCCTACTCCCTGAACTTCATTACAAGCTGTTACGCAGCGGCGGCATAAAATACATTTTGACAGGTCTCGGGTAATAGAAGGACTGATGTCGATGTCGTTTCTGGAATTTTTGCATTCGAAACGACTCTCCGTGACCCCTAATATCTCACCCAGCTTTTGCAGCTCACATGCCTGATTGCGCGAACATTTCAAACAGTCCATCTTATGGTCTGATATCATCAGCTCGTATAATACCTTACGGGCTTTTAGTACTGTAGCAGAGTTCGTATGGACTACCATTCCTTCTCTGACTTCTGTAAGACAAGCAACCATAAGGGTGCGAGCTCCCTCCACTTCTACCGAACATATACGGCATGAGCCGAATTTATGAACATTCTCCAAATAGCACAGGGAAGGAATAAATATGCCATTTTGTTTTGCGGCTTCAAGAATAGTTGTACCTTCTTTAGCCGAAATTTTCTTATTGTTAATTGTTAGTTGTATCATTATTATTGTCTCCTTTCGCAATGTAAGCAACGCATCGCTTCGGCTATTGCATTAATTTTATGAAAACCTTTTACTACCTCTTCGAATGAATCCTTTCTGATGTCAGGTGGCAGTACCTGCAGACTGAATCTTTCGTGAGTTACCACTTCATCGTTGTCGTACGTCTTTGGAATATCGATTTCAGCACCTTTGTTTAGAACTCCGTTGCCTCCGAGATAAACATCTATGCATGAGGCGGCTTTTTTACCGTCAGCTATGGCATGGATGACATCTTCAGGTCCTCTTACGACGTCGCCACCGGCAAATACACCGGTCATGGTACTCATCATAGTAATCGGATTTGTAACAAAAGTACCCCATTGGGTTGTACCTATCTCGTCTTTGCTGATGAATGGCAAGTCGGCATATTGACTTACTGCAGGGATAACGGCGTCAACGTCTATAATGAAATTGGAGCCTTTTATCTCAACGGATCTTCTTCTTCCGGTAGAGTCGAAATCGCCTAATTCCATTTTAACGCATTCGATCCCACATACTTCGCCCTTTTTGTTTCCGATAAACTTAATAGGAGATGTGAGTTCCATGATTTCGATACCTTCTTCAATGGCCTCTTCAATTTCTTCGTAGTAGGCCGGCATGGCATCTATTGTCCTTCTGTAAACTACTATAACCTTGTCGGCACCGATACGGAGAGCGGTTCTTGCAGAGTCGATAGCGGTATTACCTCCGCCTATTAC
>JAQVPY010000195.1 GCA_028701815.1 Bacteroidales bacterium
CATACATGGAGTACTGCTTATTCTGCCACTGGAGGCGAACTTAGCATGACTACCAATGATGATGGCAGCCATATCATCAATATAAGCGATGCCGAATTTATCAATTTGGAACATGGCTGGATTATTGACGGCTCATTGCATTATTACGGATTTATGTACGGCTTACCATTCTAATGAAAAAAAACCTTCTTTCTCTCTTTACACTCCTTCTCCTTTCATCGGCCTTGATGGCACAGGTGACGGAGGAAAGAACAGCTTATGTTAAACAATATAAAGACATCGCCATAAGAAAAATGGTGGAATATGGCATTCCGGCAAGTATCACTTTAGCCCAGGGCGTACTTGAATCGGGCGCCGGTAAAAGCGAACTTGCGCTAAAAGCCAACAACCATTTCGGTATTAAATGCCATAAGGAATGGACCGGCAAAAAATTCTATTATGACGACGACGAACCTAACGAGTGCTTTCGTAAATATGACTCCGCCGAAGAATCTTATGACGACCACTCCTTCTTTTTGATAACGAGAGAAAGATATAACGACCTCTTTGACCTTGACGTTACCGACTACCGTGGCTGGGCTTTCGGACTAAAGAAAGCAGGGTATGCAACTAACCCGAATTATCCGAAGCTGCTTATCAAAATCATCGAAGAGTATAAACTGTATAATTACGATATGGTCGCCCTCGGATTGCTTACCGAAAATGAAGCGGACGAAAATGCGGCTATCGAAGAGAAGTTGTCGACGGGACTTAATATAGAAGATTATGACAATATCGACAATAAGATTTTAGCAGATAGCGGAGCTTCCGTTGACGGCGAAGATGCTTCAGCCGATAGAAAAGATCAGGAAGAAAAAGTACCGGAAGAAAAAGCCAATAAGAAAAGAGAAAAGAGAGAAAAGGCAGAAAAGGCAGAAAAGGCAGTTTCTACTGAAGATAATAACCGTGAGGAAAAACAGGAGACAGTTACGCCTGTTTATTTCAGTATGGGTGAAGTTAAATGTAAGGGCAAGGCTACATATCAGGAAACATATCTCGGGAAAGACATATATTCTTATAACGGGGTGCCCGCTGTTTTTGTCTCCGACGGAGAAACTATAGAGCAGATTGCAGACATGCTTAAAATCAACCTCGGCTATCTGCGCCATTATAACGATTTGCCCAAGGGTGCTGTGGTCTCAACAGGCGATATAATATATATAGGCTTTAAAAAGGTTAAAAGCGAATATGATATCCATACAGTAAGATCTAAGGGAGAAACTCTTTGGAGCATCTCTCAGTATTATACTTTGAAGGTCAGTAAACTGATGAAAAAAAATAAGATTTCTGACATCAATATTCCTCTTGAAGGCGGAACGATTATCAAATTAATGTAACTGCGCCCTTCTTTTCTTTCCCCACACATCATCTTTGTCGTCAACAATCAGACAGAAAAGACCTGCTATGATCATACATACTCCGCCGAAAATCAGAGTGTAAATAGGCTGACTGTTGAATAAAGATTTGGTTATTGCCCCAAGAATGGTAGCTGCAAGAATTTGCGGCAGCACAATGAAAAAGTTGAAGATGCCCATATAAACGCCCATTTTTGAATGTGGCAATGCACTCGTCAGCATGGCATAAGGCATTGATAACACACTCGCCCAAGCAATACCTACGCCAAACATGCTTATCAATAAATAGTTGGGATCTTTGAACCAATACATGGAGATAAGACCTATTCCACCGATGACCAATGATATGAGGTGAGTAATTTTTCTTGAAACCAATTTCGCTACAACGGGAAGCAGAAAGGCGACTAAGGCGGCGAAGAGATTATATGCTCCAAACAGTATGCCTACCCAGTTTGCCCCTTCATTGTATGCTGCCGAAGCTGTATCGGTGGCATGAAAATGATAACCGGTAACAGCGGAGGTAGTGTATATCCATAAGGAAAACAATGAAAGCCATGTAAAAAACTGTACTATTGCAAGCTGTCCCATAGTCTTCGGCATATTTAAAAGGTCGGTCATAATTTCTACCGCGCCGTTTTTCATGTCGGCACGACGCATCAAGGCGACAATAAAGAAAAAGACGGCAAAGAGTATTAATATTCCTCCTAAGATGTAAATCTGTTTGTCGAGATGATAGAAATAAACCAGACCGGTTATTATGATTCCAAATATTGTGAAGATAAGTGCGCTGACGAAGAATTTTTTTGCAGGTATGTCTCTGTCGTAATGAGAGTCTTGCACAACTTTGATGTCGGCTTTTTCAGACTCGTCAAATTCTTTTAACTGCGCGGGACTGTATTCTTTAGTTGTGAAAACAGTGATGAGAACGGCTGCTATAAAAGCAATGCCGCCACAATAAAACGACCATTTAACAGTTGGAGGGATAGGGGAATTTCCTGTGGGCTCGTTGGAGAGATTAACCCAGTTGGCGAGGATATAAGGCAATACGGAGCCTATAACGGCACCTAACCCGATGAAAAAACTTTGCATTGCAAAACCAGTTGTTCTTTGCTCCGACGGCAGCATGTCGCCTACGAATGCACGAAACGGCTCCATGGAAATATTAATGGAAGCATCCATAATCCAAAGCATGCCGGCAGCTATCCACAGTGACGGCGAGTTCGGCATCAATATCAAGGCAACGGAAGCAAGAATGGCTCCTATCAGGAAAAACGGTTTCCGGCGACCTAATTTCGTCCACGTTTTATCGCTTAGGTGACCAATGATAGGTTGAACGATTAAGCCTGTTACCGGAGCGGCAATCCATAAAATTGGTATTTTGTCGATGTCGGCGCCGAGACATTCGAAGATTCTACTCGTGTTTGCATTCTGAAGAGCATATCCGAATTGAATGCCAAGAAATCCGAAACTCATATTCCAGATTTGCCAGAAAGATAAATGCGGGCGTTTTGCCATGATAGATAAATTTTAGTTTAAAGTTTTCGCAAAAGTAATAAAAATCATTTATAGAGTGAAGTTTATTACGTAAATTTGCACTTTGTTAATTACTGAAAATGGATATTTTGGAAAAATATTTTCCCGACTTCTCTCTGGAACAGAAGGAAAAATACAATGAGTTTGAGAGGCTCTTTTGCGAATGGAATGAAAAAATAAATCTTGTCTCAAGGAAAGATATCGCGTTTTTCCGCGAGCGTCATCTTCTCCATTCCCTCGCTATCACTAAAGTCGCCGATTTTGTGGAAGGAACGCGCATTATGGATGTCGGAACCGGCGGCGGTCTCCCAGGACTCCCTCTCGCTATAGCATTTCCTCAAGTACAGTTTACCCTCGTGGACTCTATCGCAAAAAAAATTACCGCTGCCTCAGCTATCGCAAAAGATCTGAACCTCGAAAATGTGATTTGTAAAAATACCCGCGCCGAAC